>CAWUIT010000085.1:0-10870 GCA_963922345.1 uncultured Dokdonia sp.
CCAGGTTCTGTGATTTATGGAAGTGATGCCGTAGGTGGAGTGATGAATTTTTATACAAAGCAACCTAAACTTTCATTCTCAGATAACCTTACGGTAACAGGGAATGCGATCGCCCGCGTTAATACGGCAAATGACGAGCGAACTGGACATCTTGATATTACATTTGGTAAGCGCCAGTGGTCCTTTTTAACAAGTGCTAGCTACTCAGATTATGGAGATCAACGGCAGGGGAGTAACGGTCCAGAATCTTACTTACGAGAGGAGTTTGTAGTAACTATAGATGGAGTTGATACGGTTGTGCAAAATGACGATCCATTGGTTCAAGTAGGATCAGCATTTAGCTCTTTAAATTTAATGCAAAAAATACGTTTTACACCTAATGCAGTTTGGGATTTTAACCTTGGGATTATTTACGCTAGTACATCAGACTATGATAGATATGATAGACTTACGAGAAAGCGTAATGGGGCATTTAGATCTGCAGAGTGGTTTTATGGCCCTCAAAAATGGTTTATGAGTAACCTGCAGATTAGTAAAGAAGGGTCTGGAGCATTTTATAACAGAGCAAGAGCCACGATCACTTATCAAAATTCTGAAGAGAGCCGTAATGACCGCGACTTTGGTGAGGTAGATCTATTTGAAACCGATGAGCAGGTAAACGCTTTTTCAATAGGTTTAGACTTTACAAAAAACCTTGAGGCAAGGAAAAATAAACTCTTTTATGGATTTGAGTATATCACAAACAAGGTGCGCTCTAATGGTCAAGTAACAGATGTAAGTACTGGAGCCATACGTGATCAGGCATCTAGATACCCTGATGGGTCTACCTGGCAGTCTATAGCTGCATACACAAGTGCTCAGATAGAAGTGACAGAAGCCACACATATCCAGACAGGATTGCGATATAATCAGATTTTACTAAATGCAGATTTTACAGATAATAATACATTTTTTACACTACCCTTTGAAGAGGCAAACATAAGCACGGGTAATCTCACGGGAAATTTTGGGGTTACTCATAAACTTTCGAAAACAGTAACTCTTAATACAAATATAGGAACCGCTTTTAGAGCTCCTAATATTGATGACGTTGGAAAAATTTTTGATAGCGAGCCTGGATCTGTTGTAGTACCAAATCCCGACTTAAAATCAGAATATGCATACAATGGTGAAGTAGGGGTCGCATTTAATTTTTCAAACATCTTACGATTAGATGTTAATGCATATTATACCCTCTTAGAGAATGCTTTAGTGCGTCGTGATTATAGTCTTAATGGAGCGACAGAAATTGAGTATCAGGGCGAAACTAGCAATGTGCAAGCAATTCAAAACGCATCAAAGGCTGAGGTTTATGGAGTAGAAATAGGCGCTAAGGCAAACCTCTCAAAATCCTTGAGACTTACCAGTCAGTTTAATTATGCGAGCGGTGTTGAGCAAGAGGAAGACGGGAGCTATGTTCCTTTTAGACACGTGCCACCCCTCTTTGGAGATACACATTTAATATGGTCAAAAAATAAGTGGACACTGGATGCCTCTGTGGCTTATAGTGGAGCGTTTGACTTTAACGAGCTTGCACCAAGCCAGCAAAATAGCCCAGAGTCTTACGCTGTAGATCGCAATGGCAACCCCTTCTCACCAAGCTGGTATGATGTAAGCTTAGCAAGTAGATATATTCTTTCAGACCACTGGTCTTTTACAGCAAATCTAGAAAATCTTACAGACCAGCGTTATCGAACGTATTCATCTGGTATTTCGGCAGCAGGGAGAAATTTAATATTAGCGGCAACCTATACGTTTTAAGTATTCGCTTTCGCGAAAGCGTAATTGCAACAGTCTTTTTACCTAGGAACCTTTCCCACTTACGATAATGACAATCTCACCCTTTGGAGGTTTGTTTGTATAGTGTTCAAGTACTTCTGCAACTGTGCCTCGCACGGTCTCCTCGTGTAACTTAGTAATTTCTCTAGAAACTGAAATTAATCTATCGACACCAAAATATTCTGTAAAATGATTGAGCGTTTTTAGAAGTTTGTGTGGGGATTCATAAAAGATCATTGTTCTAGTCTCCTCTTGAAGGAGCTTGAATCTCGTTTGACGGCCTTTCTTTACAGGTAGAAAACCTTCAAAAACAAATTTATCATTAGGTAGACCGCTGTTTACAAGCGCAGGTACAAAGGCAGTAGCTCCAGGTAAACAATCTACTTCTAGGCCAGCTTCTACGGTGGCACGTACAAGTAAAAAACCTGGATCAGAAATCGCAGGGGTGCCAGCGTCACTTATACAAGCAACCACCTCCCCAGTAGCGATTCGATTTACAATAGACATTACTTTTTGATGCTCATTATGCATATGGTAACTCGTCATAGGTGTATCTATGTCATAATGTTTGAGGAGTTTACCACTTGTTCTAGTATCTTCTGCAAGGACGAGATCTGCCTCCTTAAGTACTCTAATGGCTCGTAAGGTGATATCTTCAAGATTGCCTATAGGTGTTGGGACGAGAAATAGTTTTGACATAACACGAAGTTAAGGATTAATGCATTTGAATTTTTTGAGTGAGAGCAATCATTTTGACAGCGTTTAGGGACGGGAAATCGCACAATGGAACAGCCAGATTTCCTAGCTTGACTATGTGATCTCTCAAATACGTTCTAAATAAAAAGTGATTACCGATACATAGGTCTCACTTCCTTGCCAAAAAAATAAGAAATAAGTAGGATGATTAAGGCTATAAGTGTTTGAGTAATTGACTCTCCAGCGGCATTATGTGCTGCCGTTGCTAAAATGATATTAAAGAAAAAACCTGCGTATGCCCATTCTGTTAACCAAGGTATTCCTCTCCATAGTATTATAAGTACTCCACATATTTTTAAGATAGCAAGTGGTATTACGATATAAGATGGATGTCCAAATCCTTCAAATGCAGCTTGTACATCACTAGTATTTACAATATACATAGATGCTGAGAAGAGCATAAGAGCACAGATTAAACCAGTAGCAATCCAGTAAATAATACGTTGTACTTTCATAAACAGGGTTCTAACTAAATTTATTTTGCACTATCTCCATAAATCGCTCTTCTTGGACTTCTTTTCCCTCCCAATGATTGTAATCTGGCTTAACTATTTTTGAGATAAATGCTTGCGCTTCTGTGACAGATGCAAACGTTTCTAACTGGCTTAGTACCCTATTATAATCTGAAGCACTACCATTAAAAAGATGTTTAATAAAAGAGAGCTTGTCGTTGAGGCCTATTTTTAGACCTATTTTAAGTTTGTCGTTGAGATTTTTAGGTTTCTCATCTTCTGCATCCTTGATCGCAGTTTCCTTTCTTTCAAATATGGGCATTTGTCCATATTCATTTCCTATCTCAAAGCTGTCTGCTTTTCCTATTTCTGGTTGAGATGGAAGGATTGAATCAATAACCTTATCAATATCTGCGGCTTCTGGAGTCATCTCTGGCCACATATCTTTTATTTTTTCTATAACGGGCTCGTGTACTGGATCCTCATCATTATATTGTGTTCCATCTGGTCTATGGCGATCCTGGTCACCTTTTGCTTGAGCATATAATGCTTCATTTTCGGCACGTATCTCGGCAGGTGTTTTTAAAGGAGTGGTGTTTATGCTTGGATTTACATTTTTAGCCTCACTTTCCTGTTCTGCCGGTTTAAGATCGTCCATACTATCTAAAGGACGTGTAGTGCTCATCATCTGCTCTACATCTTTAAGCCCAATGGTGGGTGAGCCTGCATTCTCCATCTTCTCAGCATAGGCAAGTATCGTAAGTTTTTCGTGTAGATTTCTAGCTTCTAGAGCAAGTTTATCATAATCTGCAGTGTCACGCAATTGGAGAATTTTATGTGCTAGGCTTACTAGGTCTGCCTTGATAGATTTCTTCATAACTTTGAGATATGTGGAGTGGTTATTATGTAATTTTGATACATTTACGTACTCCCTAATCATTGGGATAACCAGAACGAAAATATTTCTGTTTTGGTCTAGAAAAGTACAAAATGTTTCTTGAAAATACAGTAAATCATAAAGAGCAATTTGGCTGGATTGAAGTCATTTGTGGATCCATGTTCTCTGGTAAAACTGAGGAACTCATCCGCAGGCTCAAGCGAGCACAATTTGCAAAACAAAAAGTTGAGATTTTTAAACCCGCCGTAGATGTAAGATATGATGAGGAGATGGTTGTATCTCACGATGCAAATGAGATAAGGTCTACACCTGTGCCAGCAGCGGCAAATATACCGATGCTTGCAGACAACTGTGATGTGGTGGGTATTGATGAGGCACAGTTTTTTGACGATCAAATTGTACAAGTATGTAATGATCTCGCAAATCGAGGCATCCGAGTGATTGTCGCAGGGCTTGATATGGATTTTAAGGGCAATCCCTTTGGACCCATGCCTAATCTTATGGCTACAGCAGAGTATGTTACTAAAGTGCATGCCGTTTGCACACGTACGGGCAATCTTGCACAATACAGTTATCGCAAGGCTCAAAATCAAGATATTGTCATGCTTGGAGAGACAGAGGAGTACGAGCCCCTTTCCAGAGCTGCTTATTATAAAGCAATGCTACGTGATAGACTGCGTAAAATGGATGTAGATACCCCAGAAGAGGTAGCGCCCGCACCTAGACAAACACCTCAAGATCCTAATTAAATGGCGAGTACCTGTTTAGAGATTGACTTGGCCGCATTGCGACACAACTATAAATATTTAAGAGGTAAACTTGAACCTTCTATTAAATTTATGGCTGTAGTAAAAGCCTTTGGCTATGGGAGCGATGCTGTTGTCATAGCTCGAGAACTTGAAGCCTGTGGGGTAGATTACTTTGCCGTGGCCTACGTGGCAGAAGGGGTCACTTTGAGAGAAGCAGGAATTAGAACACCTATTCTTGTCCTGCATCCACAGCCAGATGCTTTTGATGACTTAATATTGCACTGCTTAGAACCTAGTGTTTATAGCAAGCGCGTGATGAATCTTTTTTCCGCTTTCGCGAAAGCAAAAAAACAATCTAATTACCCTATACACGTCAAATTCAATACAGGCCTCAATCGACTAGGCTTTGAAGAAACAGATGTTCCTTGGATTTTAAATGCTCTGGCTGAAAATACAAGCATAAAAGTAAATTCCCTCTTCTCCCACCTTGTAGCTAGTGAAGATCAAGCAGAGGAAGCCTTTACGCTGAGGCAGATTTTGAAGTTTACAACAGTGTCAAAGACGTTACTTGAGGAACTAGACTATAGGCCTTTTATGCATATGACTAATACCTCGGGTATACTTAACTACGAGAGAGCACACTTTGATTGTGTACGTTCGGGAATAGGACTTTATGGGTATGGTAACACCCCAGAGATCACAAAAGAACTTAAACCAGTTGCACGCTTAAAATCTGTTATATCTCAACTACACAATATTGAAAAAGGAGAGAGTGTGGGGTATAATAGAGCTTTTAAAGCATTAGACCCAATGAAGATTGCAACCATTCCCATAGGTCACGCAGATGGTATTTCAAGATCATTAGGAAACGGCAAAGGGTATGTTACTATTGATGGTAAAAAAGCACCCATAGTAGGCAATGTCTGTATGGATATGATTATGGTAGACGTAACAAATATTTCTTGTCAAGAGGGAGATGATGTTGAAATATTTGGGCCCACTACAAATGCAGAGGTCCTTGCTGGAGAAATGCAATCTATCTCTTATGAACTGCTCACGGCTATAGGTCAACGTGTAAAACGTGTCGTTCTTCGATAAAATGACCTTCTTAATGAAATGTTAATTTATTTTTCAGAAAATAGTATCTTCGATTTCTATTAACCAATAAACCAATATAAGATGTTAAAAGAATTCAAGAATTTTATAATGACAGGCAATGTCATTGACCTTGCGATTGCTGTTATTTTAGCAGGAGCAGTAGGTCTTGTAGTAAAAGGTTTTGTATCAGATATAATGATGCCTTTTATAGGATATTTTGCTGGAGGATCAGATTTTTCAGAATTATACTATGTAATGGGAGGAGAATCTTTTGAGACACTTGCCGCTGCAAAAGAAGCTGGCGCTGCAGTTATTGCATATGGATCTTGGATAAATTCCATCATCAATTTAATAATTGTAGGATTTGTTTTATTTATGATAGTAAAAGCTTATAATAAAGCTCGTAAGCCTAAAGAGGAGGCGCCTGCACCAGATCCAGGACCATCTGAAATAGATTTATTAAAAGAAATTAGAGATGCTCTCAAAAAATAATTTCTCGTAGCTACCGCTACACTATATATTCTAACCTTAACCACCTTGTATATCTAGCAAGGTGGTTTTTTTATGCTTTTGAAACAAACTTCTCAAGATTGTTAACTATCTAACTAACTTTTACCCTGTTACTTCCTCCTAATCAACTGTTCTGTTCTAACTTTGCTACCCATAAATAATAGGTGGGCTTTCGCCAAAGCGTGAGAGATAACATCTATTTAAATAAGCTTTACGAGATTTGGAGTTGCAAAACATAGGTAATTGCAATAATCACATAAATAGAATACAATGAAAGTAGCCGTAGTAGGAGCCACTGGGATGGTAGGTCAAGTGATGTTAAAAGTACTAGCCGAACGTAATTTTCCCATTACCGAGTTAATACCCGTAGCCTCAGAGCGCTCTGTAGGTAAAAAGGTATTGTTCAAAGAAAAAGAGTATACAATCCACTCTATGGAAGATGCCATTGCAGCAAAGCCGCATATAGCAATCTTCTCTGCAGGTGGAGATACTTCTAAAGAGTTTGCGCCCCAGTTTGCAGCAGTAGGTACAACGGTAATAGACAATAGCTCTGCCTGGAGAATGGATCCTACAAAGAAGCTGGTTGTTCCAGAAATAAATGCAACCTCTCTCACAAAAGAAGATAAGATTATAGCAAATCCTAATTGCTCAACCATACAGATGGTGCTAGCGATGTCACCTCTACACCGTGAGTATGGTATTAAGAGACTTGTAATCTCGACCTATCAATCTATTACGGGTACAGGTGTAAAGGCAGTACAACAGTTAGAAAATGAATATCAAGGTGAAAAAGGAGAAATGGCGTATCCATATCCCATACACCGTAATGCCATCCCAGCTTGTGATGTCTTTGAAGAAAATGGATATACTAAAGAAGAGCTTAAGCTCGTAAATGAAACACAAAAAATACTTAATGACCGCTCTATTGGAGTAACTGCTACAGCAGTGCGCATTCCAGTAGTAGGCGGGCATAGCGAGTCTGTAAATGTGGAGTTACATAAAGAGTTTGTAGAAAACGATATCCGCAAAATTCTCAATGAGACATCTGGAGTTACAGTACAAGATAATCCAGATACAAATACCTACCCAATGCCTATTTATGCAGAGGGCAAAAATGATGTTTTTGTAGGTCGTATACGTCGTGATCACTCCCAAGAGAATACGCTCAATATGTGGATTGTGTCGGACAACCTTCGTAAAGGAGCAGCGACTAATGCGGTACAAATAGGGGAGTATCTTGTAGCAAACGGACTCGTATAAATAACGCCAAATACATCATATTAGATTAAAAGTCTCTCATCCCGAGGGACTTTTTATATTTGTAAGAAATACTACAAGCATTGAAAAAGATAGACATTACCACTTGGAAACGCAGGAAACACTTTGAGTTTTTCTCACAGTTTGAAGAGCCTTATTTTGGCATTACTTGGCAAGTAGATGTGACACTAGCAAAGCAACGAGCAAAGCAAGAAAATGTTTCCCTTTTTGTCTATTACCTACACAAATCTCTTGAGGCGGCTATGGCTATAGAAAACTTTAGATACCGCATTAATCCTAATGGTGAAGTGATCTTGCTTGACACCATAAGCGCTAGTGCGACGCTTATGAGAGATAATGAGACGTTTGGATTTAGCTACATCCCATATCACGTAAATATTTCAGTTTTTGCGGAGTCGGTGCAAAGTGAGGCGGAGCGTATAAAGCAGTCGGATGAGCTTTTTCCACCTAGAAATACAGATGATGTGATGCATTGCTCTGCTATCCCTTGGATGGATTTTACCGCTATTACACACTCACGACTCTTTAAGGCAAAAGATAGCGTTCCAAAAATCTCTTATGGACAGATCACTCAAAAAGAGCCAGGCATTTATACAATGCCAGTTGCCTTATATGTGCATCACGGCCTTATAGATGGTTTGCATGTTTCTAGATATAAAACCAAATTTCAAGAGTTGCTAGATGGTAAAGCGTAGATCTTGTAATTAAGTACTGTTTATACCGTCTAAGGTGAGGAACAACAAAAACAACCACCATGAAATTAGTACACACAATCATTAGAATAGGTCTGGGGCTTATGCTCTTAGCTTTTGGTCTCAACAAGTTTTTTTGGTTTATGCCAGATTTTGATTTTGGAGATAATCTAGGAGCAAAAAATCTTTTTGAAGCATTTACAGCCAGTGGCTATATGTGGCCACTTGTAGGCGGACTTGAAATAATAGTAGGGATTCTCTTTGTTATAAAAAAAGCGTTTCCTGCAGCACTGCTTGCCTTGATTCCTATTTCGGTAAATGTGGTGTTATTCCACGCGGTGCTGGATCCTCCTAATATAGGTCCGGCATTGCTAGTTGCAGTGCTTAACGGTTACTTTATCTATCGTAACTGGAATAGCTATAGACACTTATTTGTATAGCGTCTTATCTAGGTATCATAATCAACCTGTTCTATAGAACGGGTTTTTTTATGCTTTCGCGAAAGCGTAATAACTCGTATCTTGAATTCTCAATCAAACACCACATCATTATGAAAAAGATGGTCTTACTGGCGTTTGCAACTGCTTCTTTAATCAGCTGCAATGAAACCGCCGAAACGTCAAAAAATACAATTGCTGTGAACTATACAGAAACTAAAAAAGTAGATACGGTAGATACCTATTTTGGCACTGAAGTAAAGGATCCATATCGCTGGCTAGAAGATGACCGTAGCGAGGAAACGATGGACTGGGTAAAACGACAGAATGAGACTACCCAAGGATACCTAGACAAAATCCCTTTTAGAGAAGAACTTAAAGACCGCTTATCTACCTTGTGGAATTATGAGAAAGTGGGTTCTCCATTTAAGGAAGGTGATTACACCTACTTCTATAAAAATGATGGCTTGCAGAATCAATACGTGATTTATCGTTATAAAACAGGGGACGACCCATCTACTGCGACTGTTTTTCTAGACCCTAATACCTTTGCAGAAGATGGTACCATTTCTTTAGGTGGCGCTAGCTTCTCTGAAGATGGGTCTATGCTTGCCTATTCAATTTCTGAAGGAGGGAGTGACTGGCGTAAGATCCTAGTAATGGACACGGAGAAAAAAGAAATTGTAGAAGACACCCTAGTAGATGTCAAATTCTCAGGAATGTCGTGGTACAAAAATGAAGGTTTCTATTATTCTAGCTACGATAAGCCTAAGGGGAGCGAGCTCTCTGCCAAAACTGATCAACACAAGCTTTATTATCACAAGCTAGGTACTCCTCAATCTACAGATAAGTTAATCTTTGGAGGTTCTCCTGCAGAAAAGCATCGCTATGTAGGCGGTGGCGTTACAGAAGATAACAGCTATTTACTTGTAAGTGCTCGTAACTCTACTTCTGGAGGTAAGTTATTTATGAAAGATCTTACAAAGCCAGACAGTGACTTTGTAACTATTTTAGATAATGAGGATTCAGATAGCTATGTTATGGAAAATGTAGGGAGCAAACTTTTTATAGCTACTAATCTTGATGCACCTAATATGCGAGTTGTCACGGTAGATGCATCAAATCCTACGCCTGAAAATTGGGTGGATTTTATTCCAGAGACAGAAAATGTATTAAGCCCAAGCACCGCAGGAGGTTCATTTTTTGCAAGGTACATGGTAGATGCCGTTTCAAAAGTAAAACAGTATGACTATAATGGTAAACTCATACGTGATGTAGAGTTACCAGGTGTGGGTAGTGTAGGAGGTTTTGGAGCCGAGAAGGATGATGAGGAATTATATTATAGCTTTTCTAACTATAAAACTCCAGGAAGTATCTATAAATATGATATCGAATCAGGAACTTCAGAGCTATTTATCAAACCAGATATAGATTTTGATCCAGACGCTTACGAGAGTAAACAGGTTTTTTATAACTCAAAAGATGGTACAAGAGTACCTATGATTATCACTTATAAAAAAGGGACAGAATTAAATGGTAAAAATCCTACTATATTATATGCGTATGGAGGCTTTAATATAAGCTTGACTCCAGGGTTTAGTATTGCAAATGCAGTCTGGATGGAGCAAGGAGGAATTTACGCAGTTCCTAATCTTAGAGGCGGTGGCGAGTACGGTAAGAAGTGGCACGATGCAGGGACAAAAATGCAAAAGCAAAACGTTTTTGACGACTTTATTGCAGCTGCAGAGTATCTTATAGATAATAAGTACACTTCAAAAGAATATCTAGCCATACGAGGAGGTTCTAATGGAGGCTTACTTGTAGGGGCTACAATGACACAGCGTCCAGATCTTATGCAGGTTGCATTACCAGCAGTAGGGGTTATGGATATGCTGCGCTATCACACATTTACGGCAGGAGCTGGATGGGCGTACGATTATGGTACAGCAGAGGATAGTAAAGAGATGTTTGAATACTTAAAAGGATATTCTCCCGTGCATAATGTAAAAGCAGGGACATCATATCCAGCTACTATGGTAACCACAGGCGATCACGACGATCGTGTCGTGCCTGCACATTCTTTTAAATTTGCAGCAGAGTTACAAGAAAAACAAGCAGGGGATGCCCCTGTATTGATACGTATCGAGACAGATGCTGGTCACGGAGCGGGAACGCCAGTCGC
>CAWUIT010000086.1:0-10796 GCA_963922345.1 uncultured Dokdonia sp.
AGGTTTTTTTCTTTAATGATAGGAGGCTCCACATTTTCAGGTTGCTCTGGCGGTAATGCTCTTACAAGTCCTCTATCTTTCTCAATAGTTGTTGTTACTAAGAAAAATATAAGAAGCAAGAAGGCAATATCTGCCATCGACCCTGCATTGATTTCTGGTGCTGATCTCCTAGCCATAATTATTTATTTACAAGTTTTTTAGCTCCTGATACTAACATTAGTATAATTGCAATTGCTGCAAGTATAAAGAATGCATTAATACCTGCACTTACCCATTGTGAACCGCTAGCAGAAAGAACTTCTCCGTCTTTCATAGGTACAGCCTCTGCACCACTAGCAGCAAAATAAGAAATTGCAACTACTAATAAGAACGCTCCAAGACCGATTAAAGTATTTTTTGCATTACCTGAGAATAGTCCTTTTAAAACGAAGACTACAACAAGTAATAACGCAATACCCATAACGATCCAAGCGAGGAGCATCATAATATCAACTAAGTTTTGTGAGTCGCCACCTACGATGGCTTCATTGTTTGCCCATACCATACCGGCAACAACTAATGCTGCGACACCTACGATAGCTACAATGATTTTTAAAATTTTATGTAATCCCATAATATGTATTTATTTTTAAGATTACTATATATTACTTCTTGTAACGTACAAGCATATCCATCAATGTAATTGATGCATCTTCCATATCGTTTACGATACTGTCTATTTTTGCAATGATATAGTTATAGAAAATTTGAAGAATAATAGCTACGATTAGTCCAAATACCGTTGTAAGAAGTGCTACTTTAATACCTCCTGCAACAAGTGCTGGATTCATATCTCCTGCAGCTTCAATTTTATCAAACGCTTGAATCATACCGATTACCGTTCCCATGAAACCAAGCATAGGTGCTAAGGCAATAAATAGCGATATCCAAGAAACATTTTTTTCAAGTTGTCCCATTTGTACACCACCGTAAGCAACAACTGCTTTTTCTGCAGCTTCTACTCCTTCGTCTACACGATCAAGACCTTGATAATAGATTGATGCAACTGGACCTTTTGTATTACGACATACTTCCTTTGCAGCTTCTACTCCACCACTATTAAGTGCATCTTCAACATCTTGAGCAAGCTTCTTTGTGTTAGTTGTAGCAAGATTAAGATAGATAATACGCTCAATTGCAATAGCAAGACCTAGAATAAGACACAAAAGAACAATTCCCATAAATCCAGGACCTCCTTCTATAAATCGTTTTTTCAAATCTTGTGTAAAAGAAAGCTCCTCTGCAGCGGCTTCATCCTGAAAAGATGCTCCTGCATCTACATTTGCAACAATTTGTTGTACTTGAACTGGGAGAGTTGTTTGTGCGTTACTGGCGTTTGCTGTAAATGTGCTTAACACTACTACAGCGGCAATTGCCATGATAGAGAATAATTTTTTCATTGCTCTTGATCTTAAAGTTTAAATTAGTAAAGGGTTAAATATAGTAATTAATTAGATTATCTGTAACAAATATAGAAAAGCATCGTCTTATTTTATTTGCAAATATTTTAGTATGAAGTGGGGTTTTAACGCTTGTAACTGTTAAATATTCCATTTCGATAATTAATAGTTTGCTTAACTTCCTAATTATTGTCAAATGCGGTGCAAGTATAGCAAAGTCTTTTTGCAACTCAATATATATCAATAGATTTTTTAGGGATTTATTTAGGAATATTGATTGATCTTTATAAAATTGCTACCTAAGCATATTAAAACTACTCTAACATTGAGTTTATAACATAGTAGAAGTTTAAATATTTTGAAGAGACTATCTTTAAGATACTAATTCGATAATTTTTTGCAATACATATTAGTGATTAACGAACTATCGCCCTGTTACCTTAGCGACTGCTATAAAAATTTATATTTTTATTACTAGCAATAAAGTTCGCTAAATAATAGATAAGATACTCAAATTGATTTTTTGATTCCTTTTTCATTACTCAAAAGAAAACCCTTTGCTTTTTCATAGCAAAGGGTTTGAAATCCAGCAGAGAGGAAGGGATTCGAACCCTCGAAACGTTGCCGTTTACACACTTTCCAGGCGTGCGCCTTCGACCACTCGGCCACCTCTCTTTACATAATTATTCTGTTTCAAAGTATTTGATCTCTATCCATCGTTAATGAAAAACTTATTAGGCTGATCAAATTTTCGCGAAAGCGAACTCAAAAACAGTGCGCAAAAATAAGCAAATTAATCTGCTCGACTAGGAATTATGAGAGTTCTCCTCTAAGTGATGTTTCAAACACTGTTTTAAACACCTTGGGTCCAAGATTTTGACCTAATAAATACATCATTTTAGTCACTGCCGCCTCTGTTGTGATATCGCCTCCATTTATGACGCCCATCTTCTTTAAGGCAACGCTCGTCTCATAGCTGCCCATATGCACACTACCAGAGGTACATTGCGTCACATTTACAATTGGGATACCTTTTTTAATAGTTGCTTTGAGAGCATCGACAAACCACTTTTCGGTAGTGGTGTTACCCGCCCCAAAAGTTTCAAGCACCACACCTTTTACACAGTCTACATCGAGCATTGCTTCTACAAGACAACTTGAAATCCCAGGATAAAGTTTTAAAAGCAAAACTTCTGTAACAAGACGCTTATGGACTTTGAGTACCTTTTTATTAGGCTTCCATAAATCTTCTTCGTTAACTGTGAGATGCACCCCTGAGGTTAAGAGTTCTGGATAATTAGGAGATGCAAAGGCTTCAAAATTTTCTGCACTGATTTTTGTAGTACGGTTTGCCCGATACAATTTATATTCAAAGTATAAACACACTTCTGTGATTAATGGTCTATTACGTTTTCTTAACGCTGCTACTTGAACTGCTGTGATAAGATTCTCCTTAGCATCTGTACGTAGATCTCCTATAGGTAATTGAGACCCTGTAAATATGATAGGCTTTTTAAGGTTTTCTAGCATAAAGCTCAATGCTGATGCGCTGTAACTCATAGTGTCACTGCCGTGTAACACCACAAAACCATCATACGTGTCATAACCTTCTTCAATTATATCGCAAAGCTCACTCCAATATGAAGGGTTCATATTTGATGAGTCTATGGCTTTTTCAAAAGAAGCTGTATTGATATCACAATCAAGTAAACGGAGTTCTGGTATTTTTTCTAATAGCTCATCAAAATCAAAGGATTTGAGCGCTCCAGTCTCATAATCTTTTATCATACCAATGGTACCTCCTGTGTAAATAAGTAAAATTTTTACTGCACTCATACTTTTTCAGCTTGTATAACTGGGTTTGCATACATTAAAAGAAAGCTGTCTACTTCCATTTGTTTATCTGTATTAACTCGTACTTCTAACCTACGCTCAAAATGTCTTAACTCTTTTTCATCATACTTATTCTCGTATTTTGTGGTGTTATGATACAGATCATAAGCGATATAATTTGTAGGCCAAAGTTTGTAATTTTTCCAAATCACTTTATCTAACTCGCTGGCAAAAGCTTGAAGCCTGTCATTATCACTCTCAAATTTTCTAGCAATCTCTTTATATATAGATTTGGGTAATGGTTGTGCTGCAATATGGATGTTGCGTTTATTACCTAGAGCGCCCTTTAAGATGCTATTAAAATCTTCATTTGCTGTTTTAATGTAGGGTACGTTTTCTTGCTTAGCAACTATTTCTGGCACTTTTAGAATATCAGTAGGGTCATACTCATAGGAGATAGCCACACCTACAATATTTAATGCCTCGAGATATTCCATCAATGGCACTTTTCCCTTTGCTATAGTTATCATTTTTAAAACACCTTGCTGCGTTTTATCTAAGCCGTCTTTTGTACGCCCCTCCCGTTGGGCCACCCATACAGAGCGATCAGATACTAGGAGGTGTTTAATATATTGTGAGAGTAACTTAGAACTCATAAGCATCTCTCTAGGAGATTGCCCTCGTAGTACTAGAAAATTACGATTGAGTTTAGACAGTTCCATTAAAAACTCCTTCTGGACAAGATTATCCCCTATAGCAGATGCTGTAGTAATTAAACCATTATCAATAAGCGTCATATTGAGCAAGGAAGTGTCTAAAACTATATCTCGATGATTTGATAGGTATAGATAAGATTGCTTTCGCGAAAGCGAATCAAAACCACTATGCGTAAAATCTTCGGCACTTTTATCCAATAGGTTTTTTACAGATTTATAGATCACTTTTTCTTGAAAATCTGCTATCGAATGACAGGTTTTCAAAATAGTCTCTATCTCTGTAAATGATTTATCTGGAAATGTAAATTGCAAAAGCACCTTAAACATAGGGTGCCTGGCATCTCGCAATAATGCTTCGTTTACCTCATTATCGTGGTAAGGGCGTATGTGATCGTAGGTAGTCAATTTTGTCAAGTTGTTAACCACAAAAGAACAAAATTTTTAATGCCTATTACTATTATTTAATAGAAGATGTTACCTCCCTTTTTTGAAAAACACAGCATCGGCATTTTTACTGGTAATGGCAGCTATTTCATCAAGAGGTAGTTGGTAAATAGTTGCCAGTTTTTCTGCAATAAGAAGCAAATAACTACTTTCATTACGTTTTCCTCGATAAGGCACTGGACTTAAGTATGGTGCATCTGTCTCAAGCACAATATGTTCTATTGGAATTTGAGCTAGAAACTGATCAATTTTGCCATTTTTAAAAGTAGCCACACCACCTATTCCTAGTTTCATATTATAACTTATAGCTTGCTGCGCTTGTTCTTGGGTGCCTGTAAAACAATGAAATATACCATAAAGATCTTCTCCTTTCTCACTTTCTAAAATGGCAAAAACCTCATCAAAAGCCTCACGACAGTGTATTACAATAGGTTTCTTATATTTTTTTGCGAGTTGTATCTGTCTTCTAAAAGCCTCTTGTTGTATATGAAGAGTGCTTTTATCCCAATATAAGTCTATCCCAATCTCCCCGACTGCATAGAAATCTCGTGCAGCAAACTGCTCCTCAACGTGAGCTAGTTCTTCTAGGTAGTTTTCTTTTACGTGTGTGGGATGGAGCCCCATCATCAAAAACACAGTGTCTGGATGGGCCTTTTCTAAGGCATACATACGCTGTGTATACTCCGAGTCTATTGCTGGTATAAAAAAACGTGTAACCCCTGCATCAAGCGCACGCTGGATCATTTCTCCTTGATCTTGATCAAAAGATTCACTGTATAAATGGGTGTGAGTGTCTGTAAAATTCATAGACTGCAAAAATAGGCAGCCACCTTTAGAAGGTAAAGGGAATTGAGTACACTTTATACGGTCTTAATTATAAAATCTTAAAATTGGAACCATATAGAGACTAGTCCAGTTTTTCAATTAGCTCTTTTGCTTTACTGTAGATAGCACTCTCTTCTGGGATTTTCTTTAGAGCAGTGTGTGCCTTCTCTCTTTTATCTTGCTTTAAATAGCCTAAAGCCATATAAAATTGGGCTTCATACTTATATATTGACGTACCGTTTGCAAGCCTTTCAAAGATTAAAAATGCCTCTTCATAGGTGTCAAGCTCTACGAGAGCTATTCCTTTGTAGTAGGCAATTTCTGCATTCTCGCCTCTTTCTAAAATACTATCAAAAGCGCGAATAGCCTCTTTATAATCTGCAGTATTAAATGCTTTTTCCGCTTTCGCGAAAGCGGAATCTTCATCCCCACGCTCTACAAGATTAATCGTACCTCTAAAGGCATACTCGTCATATGAAGGCCTGCCAGTCTGAAGAAAGAGCGTCATCCCAATAATTACTGCCACACTTGCGGCAATAGCATATTTTATAAATGAAAGTTTACGCACCTTAGATGCTGTATTGCTAGATGAAGTCGTGTATTGATACTGTTTATCTACAGAGGCTATAGTCGCCTTGAGAGCCTGTCTATTTTCTGAAAAGCGATGCTCAAAATGGGCAGTCAACCCTTTATAGGTATCATATTGAGTTGCAAAGGCTTCATCCTCTTTTAAACGCCGCTCAAAGAATATAACTTCCTCACTCGAGAGATTTCCAGAAAGGTAATTGTCAAATAAAAGTGCTAATTCATCATCCATCACTAGAGATATTTTAATTGCTCATACTGAGGGTTATTCTGTACAAGCTTCGTTAGTTTACCAATACAGAGGGATTTTTTTTTACGCACATACCCATAAGTAACTCCTAATTTTTGAGCAACTTCCTCCATCGATTTTAGAGAAAAAGATAATTTGATTATCTCCTTGCAACGATCGCCCATAGTAGACAGCGTTTCATTAAATAATGAAGTACGGTCGTCATATAGTGAGGTTTCCTGTGCTTGTGCTTGCACCTCTGCATCTATAGATGTGATTTCGTCCTGTATTGTTACCCCGTCTAGACGTTTTTTCTTTAATTGATTGAACCATTTGCGCTTACAGACTAAAAAGAAGTAGGCATCAAAAGGACAACTTAATTGCAGGTTTTTAGTTTTTGCTTGATCATATATAGTGATAAGCGACTCCTGAATGATATCTCTCGCTTGCGATTCACTCCCACTATTTTTTTTGATATATCCTATCACCTTGGGCGCGCATCTTTCATAAATCATAGCAATCATTTTATGATCATTTTTAAGTAACGCAACTATAAACTTCTGGTCTTGATGTGTCTTGGGAAGTCCCATAAAATCTAGCTTGAGCCATAAATGTAAAAAAAACTTATCCAAAAGGGGTAACAATGATCCCTTCATTTTGATATAAGGGTGTAACCACAAAAGAAAGGTTATAAACAACTTAAAATATTAAAACACATTATTATGAAAACAAATGCACAAACAATCGCAATTCTGAATAACAGTAAGAATGCTATCAGAAACATTAAAAATTTAATTTTGGTTCTTTTTACGCTAGCCCTAGCCGCTAGTTGTGATACTAACGACGATGCGGATTTAGAACCTATAGATCCTAACAACGGCATCATAACCTTTAGTGGTGTAGAATACGCAAATAGTAAAATAGAAGCTAGAGAAGAAGCCTTACAAAATTTTACAATAGATGCAGATGCAGGCGGTACAGTAACAGGAGAACAGGGAACACAGATTTACTTTCCTCCTGGAGGATTGCAATATATAGGAGGTGAACCTGCAAGTGGCCCTATTGAAATACAACTTATTGAGATTTACGATAGAGCAAGTATGCTTAAGCAAAATATGCCTACTAACGGTAAGCAATCTAATGGTGATGTAGTAACTATCATATCAGGTGGTGAATTCTTTATCAATGCTACCAAAAATGGTAATCAATTGGAGCCTTCTGCAGCATTTACACTCACTGCCCCCGCTGACGGTTTTGATCCTGAGATGACAGTCTTTGTACCTGAAAATTGCAATGGTCTTGAGTGTGATGTAGTCTGGGAAGAAGATGAGGATGCAGAAGTTAATGGAGGTGAAATCCAAAATGCAGACGGTACTTGGACCTCTGCTTATGTAGCACCACTTACAGGGTTTGGATGGACTAATCTTGACAGATGGTGGTCGTATTCAGGACCAAAAACGATGGTCTATGTAGATGTTCCCGAGGGATTTGATAATACTAATAGTGGGGTGTACGTATCTTATGATGGAGAACCAGATGCACTAGCCTATTTTGACACTTACGATACAGACCTAGAAATGTTTACAGAACATTATGGGCAGATGCCTATAGGCTTAGGTGTTCACTTTATCTTCGTATCTGTTCAAGATGGAGATTACGTATATGCCATCCAAGGAACAACTATAGTAGATGGTCACACAGAAGTAATAGGTACTACGGGAGTTACAACAGAAGCTGGTCTTACTGCTTTGATTAATGCCCTACCCTAAGATTATAATAAACAAGTTGGGTAAACCTCGATGCAATTTTACAGCATCGGGGTTTCATCTTTACAGTTCACTAAGCTATCCACTCGAAATGTAAAAGTTAAACAATTTTAACATTTACAGTTATTTTGACTACATTTAATACGTTAACCACCTGACACTCATAGTATGAAAAAAATAATATTTCTTTGGATTACTTGCATCTTGACTGGTCTCTACCTGTCCTGCTCAGAGGATGAAACGTGCGAGGCTGGAGTAATAGAACTTCCGAATGCCGTAGCATTAGTTGATGGTGCTTCCTATCAAGCAGCATTACTTGACTGTAGAATTCCTAAAGTTCAAACATTTACTCTCTCTGGTAGCGAGGGAGGTCAAGTAGAAGGAAACACTGGTACAGCCATATTTATCCCACCGCAGTCTATCACAAACAGTGATGGAGCATTAATTGACGGTCCTGTGACTTTAGAGCTATTAGAGTTTTATACTAATGGAGCTAGTGTCGCGTGCCAGTTATCTACTAATACACTCAATGATGCGAATGCTATCGAGCCCACCCTCTCAAAAGGTATGCTGTATATAAATCTCACCTCAAATGGTGAGCAAGCTTTTTTAAATGAAGGAGCCCAAGTTTTTGTTCCAAATACAGATACTTCTCAAAATCTCAATCAATTTACATCACCCACGTGTCCCAATATAGAGTGTGAAGTACTTTGGGAGCGTAATCTCAACACAGAAGTAACTGCCTCACAAATAGATAATCCCGATGGAACAGTTACTACAGGCTATCTCACATTTATCCAAGATCTAGGATGGATCTCAATTGCTCAGTACGATCAAAACCCAGACCGCACAATAATCTACAACAAAGCACCATCAGGTTACGCATTAGGTAATAGCAAGGTATTTTTTGTATATGAAGATACAGATCTTGGCATTGCATTACTCTCTTATAACGATGCCCTCAACGTATTTACTGAGAGCTTTAGTCAAATTCCTATCGGCAGGGTGGGAACTTTTGTTTTTGTGAGTCGTACGACTACATACCAACTCGCAACAGACACAGTCCTTGTGTCGCCTGAAATTATTGGAGTTACTCTAGAGACTTCGGCAGTATCAGAGAGTGATTTAATTAATATGATTAATAATCTTTAGGTCAAAAATATGAAGGGCTTTGTTTTAAAAATCTTAATCTTTTGTTGTTGCGCTTTCGCGAAAGCGGTATTCTCGCAAAGCCAGCCTGCACAGACAGATACAATCACACGGAGCGCGCCCATCTTTTACGATGTTCTAGGTAATAAGGTGACCTACGGCGCTACGATGCCAAAACTTAATCAAATAGCAGGCGCTCCTAAGGCCTACTACTCCTACTACTGGGAGCTAGGTGATGGAAATTATAGTTTTGAAAAAGAGCCAAAACACTCCTACAGCAAAAAGGGAACTTATAAAGTACAACTCTGGAGTACTAATAATTATGACAACGGGAAGCCTCCCGCCTCCAGACCTCAACAAGTAACTATTACTGAGAGTGCTGATGAAGCTAGTAATGATGCATCTACACCTAGAAAATCACTATTTAAACCTGATGAAGATCTGCGCGTTTTAACCAATCGTGATGCACTACCTGATCAAGAACTTGTGCTCATTACAAGTTATAAAAACACAAAAGATTACGTTACAAACGGCAAACTGTATTTGTTCTATAATGACTATCAGTTTAAAAATGACAATTTTGAACTTGTAGAAACTAGAACACATTACAATGAATCTATTGACCTTGAAGATGGTATAGTATCTATAAGACCAGTGAATGCCTCTGCATCGTATCTGACATCTACAGATGATGAATTAAATGAGATGAGAAAGCGATATCTACTCGACAGTGTGAAGAGAACAAATCTCCCGCTTACTCTTGAAGAGTCACAATCACTTTATCGTGATAAGCAAACCATCTCATTTAATGATATGAAGCCTGGAGAAGAGCGATCTATTTTTAGAACTCTACGAACTACACCAGAAATGCTTAAAGACACCAGTGCGATTGTCACACTAAGAAGCATCTATGTACCCGATGAAAACTATGATGATCATACCGTTAAAGACACCGAGCTAGAAATTGTTACATCTCACGATCCTAACAAGATGTCGTCTAATGGAACTATTATGAATTATAGACTTGTAAGGTCAAAAAAATTAAAATTTAAAGTCAAGTTTCAAAATGATGGTGAGGGACCTGCAAGTACCATACGCTTAGAGGTTGATACCCCAGAAATGTTTGATAAGAGTACCTTAAATGTGGTAGACCTCTATCCTAATTGCCCCATATGTCCAAAAGAGCGGGAGGTAAACTATTCTTGTCTAGACACACTAGTAAAAAAGGACAAAATCATTTTTACGTTTAAACGTATTTACCTTCCCGGAACCGCTCAAAAAGGAGTTACAGAAAAGGACTCGACCAAAGGATTTGTAAAATATGAAATGAAATTTGGTGATGATTTTCACAAAGTAAAAACAAAAAGCCGCACGGCCATCTATTTGATAAGAATGAACCTATTTATACGAACTATAGTACCACTCGTTTCTTACCGGGAATTTCAATTGGGGCAAAGGCAGGTACCATTATTACTCCCTCCCAAGAATCTAATGAATATTTTGCTGGCGTAACCATATCACCCTACAAATCATACAAGGGATACTTTCAAGCAGAACTATTCTTTTCGGCAAGTTCATTTAAAGAGTTGCGCACATTTGAAACGTCTCAAGTAAATGACATTGATATTGAAACAATTACAAACTTTACTGAGCGTACTAAAGAGAAACGTATTACTACTTATTTAGTTCCAATCTCTTATCGATATAATTTGAATAACTTCATTGCTGTCGGGACGGGTATACAATTAAAATTAGACCTGAGTAATCAGTGCGAAACTACAACTACCGGTGACTCTACCATTATCATACC
>CAWUIT010000087.1:0-10750 GCA_963922345.1 uncultured Dokdonia sp.
CCACGACCATCACCTATACGGTATGTACCTGCACTATGCCAAGCCATACGTATCATAAACCCTCCATAGTGTCCATAATCTGCAGGCCACCAGTCTTGTGAATCTGTCATAAGATCTAACACATCTTTCTTAAGAGCGTCAAAATCCAGACTATTAAATGCCGCTGCATAGTCAAAATCTTCTCCCATTGGGTCAGATTTTTGAGCATTTTGTCTTAAAATGTTAAGCTTCAATTCATTGGGCCACCAATCTCTGTTTGTTGTTCCGCCGCCTGCAAATTGCTTGTGCGCTCCTCCCATAAACGGACATTTTGCCGCTGCCGAAGGATCATTTAAATCAAAAGTTTCAGTATTTTTCATTATTCCAAATTTTCTATATAGACTTTAAAGGTATTTATAATAGCAGGAGTAAATGATAGTTTATCATTTAATTAAACAAATCTTTAATAAGTAATATCTATAGTTCTTACTTTTTATGTTCTTTTCATATTATCGAGTGTGTGATAGTCTATTTTTACATTATTGATTTTTAGTATTGCTTTCGCGAAAGCGTGCTTTATTTTATACCAGAAATAGTCAATTTTGTACTATTTAAAGAGATAGATTACCAATACCTTTGCGCCCGTTTTAAAACAACTATCCATGGAATTTAATTTAAAGGAAATACTTACAGCGACTATGGTACTTTTTGCTGTAATAGATATTATAGGGAGTATCCCAATTATTTTAAAATTACGCAAGAAGGCTGGTCACATACAGAGTGAGAAAGCGGCTGTTGTGGCATTAATTGTAATGATACTCTTTGTCTTTGTAGGGGAAAGTATTTTAGGACTTATAGGGATTAATGTGTACGAATTTGCCGTTGCGGGGTCCTTTATTTTATTTTTTATTGCTCTTGAAATGATTTTGGGAGTAAGCATTTTTAAGGATGATGATACACTAAGTAAAAAGACAGTTTCTGTGTTTCCGCTGGCGTTTCCATTAGTGGCAGGGCCAGGGACACTTACTTCTCTCCTTGCATTGCGCGCAGAGTATGATCTTATGAATATTCTTATAGCCGTTGTCTTAAATATCCTCCTTGTTTATGTGGTTTTAAAGACTTCAAAACATATTGAGCGTTTCTTAGGTAAAAACGGAATCGCTGTGATACATAAAGTTTTTGGCGTAATTTTGTTAGCCATTGCTGTAAAGTTATTTACAGCAAATATTCAAGAACTTTTTAGATAGAATTATGAAATACGCAATCCCTGTAGGACTATTATTATCATTAGGGCTTCTCATTTATAATGTTACTTTATTAGACTTTTCTAACTTATTTGGGGGAGATAGTAAGATTGCATTGATAGGAGTCTTAGCTTGCGCCTGTGCAGTTATACTTCTTTTAATATTGAGGACTTCCCGAAAAATTGCAGAAAAGCACAAGTAGTTATTTACATTAAGTAAATAATATAGGGGTTATAAATCTCATAAATTATCCCTACTATAAATGTAATGATCGCTAGTACCGTAAAAGCGATATGGAGCTTTTGATACCATAGATTGCGCTGTAATTTCCAGATTAATTTTTTGTCCTTTAACTTTTCTATCTGTGCTAGTATTACTGGCGGTTTTAAGTAGAATGGACTTACTGAAATACCATGTCTAATGAGAAGTGCAGCACTGTTATCTAATAATCTAAAGATAATAGCAATAATATACACAAAGACCGCCGCTACCATTAACATATTTAATTGTTTTCTTTAGTAAGTTCTATTACCTTTTGGATTACTGCATCTTCCTGATTTACCATCATTTCAAAAGCGTTATTACCAAAAAGCTGTCCCGCCATTGTAGCTTTTAAATACTTTCTATATAAATTTTTGTATTTACTAGCTTTTAGATTAATCTGTCTAAACTGAGCAAAAGATATAAAATCTTGGATAACCTCATCTGTGATTTCTACTTCTTCTCTAAATTGTTCGATGGTAAGGCTGTTATAGTATGGTCTGTTTTTTTCTAATTGTTCAAATATAAAAAGCCTCATATACCCTGAGCGTAAGACATAATTGAGATGCTCTACTTCATAATCTGTGTTTTTTGGCACAAAAACGTCTGGTATAATACCACCACCACCGTAGACTATTTTTCCTAAAGGAGTTCTAAATTTCAAAGAATCTGCAACTTTAATGCTGTCTACACTACGTAATTCGCCATTCTCATATCTATTGAGATAATCTTCAAAATAATCCTTATCTCCTAGCTCATACGGTTTCTGAATTGACCTCCCTGTAGGTGTATAATATCGCGCAATGGTCAATCTTACAGCACTGCCGTCTCCTAAATCCATCTCCCGCTGCACAAGACCTTTACCAAAGGATCGTCGCCCTACTATGATACCTTTGTCATTATCTTGAAGAGCTCCAGCTACGATCTCACTGGCACTAGCCGAATTTTCATTGATAAGAACATACACCTCTCCATCTTCAAAAAGACCGCCATCTTCCGTATAACTATTTGATATTTTGCCTGTTTTATTTTTAGTAAATAAGATAAGTTTATCCTCTTCAAGGAACTCATCTGCTACACCCTCTGCACTTGAGATATAACCTCCTGGGTTATCTCTCAAGTCGAGAGCTAGTTTTTGAGCTCCTCTTTCTTTTAAATCTTCAAGAGCCTCTTTAAACTCATCATGAGTAGACTCTGCAAAACGATTAATCTTAATATACCCTAACTCTGGAGTGAGCATATAACTACCCACCACGCTAGATAGTGGGACGTGATCTCGCTTAAAATTGAAGGTCAGTAGATTTTCTACTCCGGGTCTTTTAATTTTGATTTGTATAGGCGTTTTTGCCTTCCCTTTAAGTATGCGAGATAATGAATCGTCTGTTATCTCTTTACCAGAAAGGTTAATTCCATCTGCAAAGACAATTCTATCACCACCCTTGATACCTGCTCTTGCACTGGGCCCTCCCTTTATGGACTGAATTACTGCTAGGGAGTCGTTATAAGGGTAAAAGCTCACTCCTATCCCTACAAAGTCCCCTTTCATATTTTCTTCCATCGCTCGATACTCCTCTGGCGGTATATAGGTAGAATGAGGATCGAGATTATCGAGAATACCATTTACCGTCACATCAACGATACTATCTGTATTGATAGCATCTACATACTCATAATCTATGTAGTCTATAAGTTTATTGAGTTTTTCTTTTTTGGAATTTGTGGTAAATAGTGCTGTATCCTTGTAGCCAAAGTCAAGCATACTCCCAAGTAAGATCCCGAGGGCGATGCCTATTCCAAATAGTAGGGGGATGTACTTGCGTTGTATTTTCATTTAATTTCCTATATCTTGAAGGTGCACTATCTCAACGCCTGCTTTTTCTAAAAATTTTACACCTGTAAGATCTTTATAAGCATTTTCAAAAACAACTCTTTTAATACCCGCCTGGTGTATCAACTTGCTGCAGTCTTTGCAGGGGCTTAACGTTATATATAACGTCGCTCCCTGGCTTGATTGTGTAGAACTTGCTACTTTAAGAATTGCGTTTGCCTCTGCGTGTAAAACGTACCACTTAGTGTTATTATACTCATCTTCACACACGTTTTCAAAGCCTGTGGGTGTCCCATTGTAACCGTCAGAAATAATCATCTTATCTTTTACAATGATGGCGCCTACTTGCTTACGCTCACAGTAAGATAATTTACCCCACTCTCGAGCCATTCTAAGGTAGGCGATGTCATATTTATGTTGCTTTGACGCCATATGATGTTTAAGAAACTAGTACGCTTTCGCGAAAGCGTAAAAATCTATAATTAGTTTACTAAAATACAAGTAGACGCCCGCTTAAACAACTTACGCTAGAAGTTTATACTTGATAATGCATCTTTAAAAACAGGAATCGCTACACCTATCACAATAGACGAGATTACCATCACCCAATCTCTGAGAGAAAATCTGAAAATTGCCTGACCAACGAAACTTATTATTAATACAATAAAAACTATTATTATTTGTGCTGCTTCAATACCTAAGGTGTATTCTATAAGGGGTAATAATTTGCTATCTGTACTCGAAGTCATCATTTTAAAATATGTCGAAAATCCTAGACCATGTATCAAGCCGAAGAACAATGCTGCAAATAAGTGGATACCCACTTTTGTGTTACGATTCTTTTTTCCAGCTGTAAAGATGTTATATAAGGCAGTGATGAGGATTGTTACAGGTATCAACACCTCGACTAGGGAGGCGTTTACCTTTATAATACCATAGGCAGATAAGGCAAGGGATAGCGTATGGCCTATTGTAAACACAGTCACCAGTGTAAGCAGTTTTTTCCAGTTTGAAAATAGGTAAGGCACCGTTAAAACTATAAGAAACAGTATGTGATCATAGGCATTCCAATCTAGGACGTGAAAGAGGCCTTCTTTAAAATAAAATAAGAATGAGTCCATTCTAAAAATTTAGGGGGTTTTATCAAATGTACAAATTAAAAATCTTGATTAAATAGCTATCTTTGACCAAGATTTTAAACAAGAAAATATGTCTTTTTCAGATTTATATGATAGCGGTTTCCGCAAGAGAAATGAAGATCACTTTGCATCCATAGTACGGGTTGCAATGGATGATGGAATAATTACAGATGAGGAAAAAGCATTCTTAGATAGACTGGCCCGCAATCTTTCAATCTCAAAAGAAGATTATGAAATTATTTTAAAAGATTACCTTTCTCACCCTATCAATCCTCCAACTACGTATGATCGCAGATTAGAAAGGTTATATGACCTCACTAGGATGGTACATATTGATCATAAACTTGAGCAAGAAGAACCTTTACTAGAAAGACTTGCAATAGGTTTAGGATTTTCAACTAGTAATGTTTCTTATGTAGTACATAAGGCACTTACCTTAGTAAGAGAAGGTGCAGATATTGACACATTTCAAGAGGAAATAAAAACAATGAATCAATAGATACAACAGGTTATCTATTATAAAAAAAGGAAATCTTACGATTTCCCTTTTTTTAGTTTTCACCCTTTTCTTTTAAAGTCTTATCCTTTCTCTTATAGCGCGATAATAGTCTATCAATTGTTTCAAAGAGCAACTCTGCATCTATGGGTTTTGTAAGATAAGCGTTCATTCCAGCTTCCTTTGCAGCATCTTGTTCTTCTTGTCCTGTCCTCCCGGTAAGTGCGATTATAGGAAGCTTATTGATTTTTTTATTTGGATTATTTCTTATTTGGACCGCAGTATCAAGACCATCCATAATAGGCATAGTAAGGTCTAATATAACGAGATCATAGGGATATCTATTTAAGAATTCTAAAACCTTCTCCCCATCTTTTGCTATATCAATACTATATGCACCGTGATCTGAAAACAAGCGAAGCATCAATAATTGATTTACTTCTACATCTTCTCCCAATAGCACACGAGGTCTCTTCCCATCTGTCTTGTCGCGTTTATTTTTCTTAAGCTTATTTTTCTTTTCTCGCTTTTGATTATGAGAAACTCCCATTTGTACAGTAAAGCTAAAGGTAGATCCCTCCCCATCAATACTATCTACTTGTAAGTCGCTTTCTAATAACTCTGTAAGTTGCTTTACTATACTTAATCCCAATCCTGATCCTCCAAAAAGACCTCTCTTTTCAAGCTGTGTAAAGCTTTCAAATATGTGATCTATTTTATTTTTTGGAATACCAATGCCTGTATCTTCAACTATAAACGTTACTGGAATTCTCCGTGCGTTTTGAGAGTCTGTTGTTACCGTAAATTTTATAGTTCCCTGATGAGTGTATTTCAAGGCATTTTCTAATAAATTAATCAAAATCTGATTAAGCCTAAGATGATCGCCTACTAAGAATTTGGGTAGCTTAGGGCTTATATTGAATTCAAAATCTAATCGCTTATCTGCCGCTCTAAGCTCATAGGTTTTTCCTAAAGTCTCCACAAACTCTCTAAAATCAAACCTCCTTTTTCTTATTTCTAACTTCCCAGCCTCAATTTTAGAAATATCCATTAGATCATCTAAAATGGTAACAAGGTTTTTTGATGAGTCTTTTATTATAGCTAGGATATCAAGTTGCTCTCGGGTGATATCTGTATTTTCTAAAACAGAAATAAATCCCAAAATACTATTAAGCGGCGTACGGATCTCGTGACTTACATTAGCCAGAAATTTATCTTTAAAACCACGCTGAATCTCTAATTGCTGGTTAAGTTCCTGGGTAACATTAAAGTTTATAATAGACTCGTTACGTACTTGTTTAATTTGATGAACCGTTTTGTAATGATCTGTTAAGTCAATTAATATTACTGCAACAGTATTGTCATCTTTTAGGGCAGTTTTAATATCTATAAAATACAGTCGCCCTAAGACTTCCATCTGCACGCAAAAGAAAGACTGCTCTTTATTTGAACTTTCAAATACATTTGCTAGTGTATAAAAAAAGGGGTGAAAGTCTGTAATATTAGATTCCTTACGTATCGAAAACAAGTGATCATCTGAAGATATCACTTTAAGTTTCTTATCAATAAGTAGTACTTGGACAGTTTTATCAAAAAATTCTTGTCTGAGGGTATCAAGCATTTTTAAGCAATTGAGCTGCTACATCTTTAAACAGCTGTTCCACATTTTCTCCAGTTTTTGCACTGGAAAGATAGCTATGCTGGATATCTTGCTGTTTTAAAGCTTCTTGAATCTCATTCTTATCGACCAAATCCACTTTATTCCCGATTATGTGCACAGGAACTTGTGGGTATTTTTCTTTTAAGTGAGAAAGGTTAAATTTTATATCACTATAAGTAACAGGTCTAGAGGCATCAAAGACGTAAATAAAACTTGACGCACCTAGCAAATATGAAGATCTATACTCTGTAAAATCATCTGTGCCCTCAACATCCCAAATAACAAGTGTTATACTCTCAGAATTTACTGAAACTTGTTTTTTCATAATGTGCACACCTATTGTAACAACATAATTATCTGAAAATGTATTCTCAACAAACCTGCGGAGAAGTGAGGACTTACCCACTCCAAAATGACCTAATAATACTATTTTTTTAGATGCGCTCATCTGTAAAATACTCTTTTAATTTTTTTGTAAAAACGATATTATCGCTTAGATCTTCCTTGTTTATTACATACTGTGCGAAATCAAGTAGAACATCATCTAATTTATTTTTGAAATTCTCATCATAAATACCACTCAATACCACTGCAATGTAATAATCAGAAAAATTTTGAAGATGTATGGTAAAAAGTTGATAATCTATTCGCTCAAGTTCTATTTCGTCACGTTCAAATGCATCTTCTGCAAAACTCTTGATAGCTGTAAGCATACCTGCCATCATATCCTCATCCATTGTTTCTGTCTTCGCATAATTTGCCTTGAGTAGACCAGAACCTTTCTCTATAACTAATATTTGCTCAATATAAGCTTTGTATTCTTCTTTAAGGAGCGTTGCTGCTGTAGGTTTCTTTTTATTTTTTGATTTAAATAAATTTCTTAGTGTAAAAGCAGCATCGATTTTCTCATTAATCCTATCATTAAGTCTTTGAATTTCTGATTGAACATATTTTTTAATCATTTTACCCATAATCGGGTATAATGCCTCTGCCACTGCTTCTTGAGATTTTTTTATTTCGGTCTTTAGTGTTTCTGTTATAGTAGGACCTAGGGTTTCTGGAATTGTGTTTACAAAAGTCTGCAAACGATCATCTAGTATGGGACCAACACGCTCAGAAAGGTGTTGTTGTCTCTCTTCAAGATCCTTAATTTTTTTATAAACGTCCTTATCTGGCTTTTTCTCATCTGTGAGCAAAAGTTCTTTTAAAATTTCGAGACGTTCATCTGTAGTCATACTAAGGGAGTCTCAAACGTTATTCCTTTATATTCTCACCTAATTTAATGAGCATATCTCCTAGACTATCGCGACTCACTTTGCGATCTTCAAGGTCTTGAGCTTTATCATTAAGAGATTGTTCAAGATCTGATATACGGATATTAACATCTGTACTTAGATTGTCAATGGCCGTCATTATCTCTTTACGCGCATCATCTACATAAGAGAGCATTTCCTCTCTTTTTTGTGAAATGTCAGATTTTAAAGATTCAAACTCGTGATTATATTCTTGGATATTCTCTCCAAAAATCAAGTTCTTTATTGCCTCAATTTTTGAGTTTGCAACGTCAGTGAGTTGCTCGTTTTTGGAGTCCTTTTTATTAGCCATAGTAGGTGAAGCCTCATAAATATTTATATCCAAATATAAAAAAAATACCTCTTCACTTTAGGTAATAGTGGTGCCTATGTGCTTAAAGTTTATTCCTTCATAAAGGATTCGGCCTTTTCTACCATTAATTTACTCCCGCAAAAAAAGGGAACCCGCTCGTGTAGTTCTGTAGGTTTTATATCAAGAATAGGTGTATAACCGTCACTAGCCTTACCTCCGGCTTGCTCTGTAATAAAGGCCATAGGGTTACACTCATAGAGTAATCGTAATTTTCCCTTTGCCGCTTTTGAACTTTTGGGGTACATATAAATACCGCCTTTAATCATATTACGATGTATATCTGACACTAAAGACCCAATATATCTTGACGTATAAGGTCTATCCTCTTTTTCTTCTTGACAGTATTTAATGTATTTTTTTACACCATCTGGAAAATGTATATAGTTCCCTTCATTTACTGAATATATAGAACCACTTTCTGGAAACTGCATGTTAGGATGTGATAAGTAAAAAGTACCAATAGCTGGATTTAACGTAAAGCCATTTACTCCGTGACCAGTAGTATATACAAGCATTGTAGATGTCCCGTAAATAATGTATCCAGCTGCAACCTGGTCGCGACCAGGCTGTAGAAAATCTTCAAGCGTTACCGGTGTTCCGGTAGGTGTCACTCTGCGGTAAATTGAAAATATGGTTCCTACAGATACATTTACATCAATGTTAGAAGATCCATCCAGAGGATCCATAAGTACTACATACTTATTAGTATTATCCTCTTGTTGCCCTTGTATAGAGATAAAATCATCATTCTCCTCACTAGCGATGCCACAAAGAATATTACGATTAGTAAGAGTTCTTATAAACGTGTCATTTGCCATCACATCCAGCTTTTGCTGGTCTTCTCCTTGAATGTTAGTTTCACCAGCGGCACCTACAATGTCAACAAGTCCAGCTTTATTAACTTCATGATTAACTACTTTTGCAGCCAGACGGATAGAGTTAATAAGTCTAGATAGTTCTCCAGAAGAATACTGGAACTCAGCTTGATTTTCAATTATAAATTCTCCTAGTGTTTGATTTTTTCTAGACACAGTATTCCTGTTTATAGTTTGAGCAAAAATAACTTTAATCTTAAGTTACTACAACGATTTCGCAATTTAAAAATGTTTACAATTACATACCTTTAGCGATCGTTAATAGATAGATACCTCGTATGGATATTAAGATTACAAAAGCCACAAGGGATGATATGCCCGGCGTACTATCCCTTATTAAAGAACTAGCCGTTTATGAAAAGGAGCCCGACGCTGTAAAAATTACGGTAGACTCTTTGCTAGAACATGGCTTTGGTTCTAACCCATTGTTTACTTGTTTTGTAGCAAAAGAAAATGATAGTCTCATAGGGATGGCTCTTTGTTACTATCGCTTTTCTACCTGGGATGGCAAATCACTGCATCTCGAAGATCTCATTGTCAAGGAATCATACCGTGGTCAAGGGATTGGACAGCGGCTCTATGATCAAATAATGCTCTTTGGATTTGAAAATAATGTAAAGAGAGTGGAGTGGGTCGTTCTCGATTGGAATAAAACAGCGATTGAATTTTACAAAAGGAGTAATTCTAAATTTTTGAAAGATTGGTATCTCGTGCAAATGGATGAGGAGCGACTTCACGCTTATATAGACACTATTAAAAATCAAACGGGTTCTTAACTTAAATTATAATAAGTACGCTTTCGCGAAAGCGTTAAAATCACTAATTACACAGAGTCAAATCACAACAATATGCAGGTTTTCAAATTTGGAGGAGCTTCTGTAAAAGATGCAGATGGGGTTAAGAATGTTGCAACCGTTTTGAAAACTACGGGCATCCATAGAAAACTAGTCGTAATAAGTGCTATGGGCAAAATGACCAATGCTATGGAAGCTGTGGTAAACGCCTACTTTAAAGATCTTATTGCCGTCGAAGAGAGCCTCCAGATACCTATAGAATTTCATCAAAATATACTAGAAGATCTATTTCCTAAGAGCCATCAAGTTTTTTCTAAAGTAAAGCTTCTTTTTACTGAACTTAAAGGCTTTTTAGCCTGGAACAAATCACCAAAGTACGATTTTGTCTATGATCAAGTAGTGTGTTATGGGGAGCTTATAGCAACCACTATTGTGAGTGCTTATCTCGAGGAACAAGATATAGCAAATACTTGGCTAGATGCTAGAACACTTGTCAAGACAGATTCTAGCTATCGTGATGGAAAAATAAATTGGGAGGAAACACAAAAAGCAATTCAACGCAACGTAAATTACCAAGAACTATCTATCACTCAGGGCTTTATCGCTTCCGACAGTAATAACTTTACAACAACACTGGGTCGAGAGGGATCTGATTATACTGGCGGTATATTTGCCTATTGCCTCAATGCTCAAAGCCTAACCATCTGGAAGGACGTTCCCGGAGTTTTAAACGGTGATCCACGCGTTTTTGAAAATGTAGAGTTACTACATCAAATTCCTTATGAAGAGGCTATAGAACTTGCCTTTTA
>CAWUIT010000088.1:0-10401 GCA_963922345.1 uncultured Dokdonia sp.
ATGTCAAAGTGATCTTCTACATCTAATACAATATCTACCAGATTAGCCGAATTTATATTAAGCTCTTGCGTTAGATGACTTGTAGGTTCAATATCGTCTACAGTTACATCTTCTGGAAGATATATTTTAATAATGCCTTTAAGGGCTTCGTAATGCTCTTTATTCATAACTTCTTTTGACAGTAGGATTTCCACCTACGATTAATCTTAAACACTATTCAAACTTTTTGAAGATCATACAGCAATTTACATCTCCAAAACCAAAGCTAGCCTTTGCCGCTATTTTAACGGGATGATTTATTGTTTTTTTAATCACTTTCTCTTCAGAAATATTTTCTAGTATATCAGGATGTATAGCATCCACATTGATATTACCGAAGATACGACCGTGATCAAGTTCAAGTATAGTTGCTACAGTCTCTATGCTTCCTGCTGCAGCTAGACAGTGACCTGTCATACTTTTAAGAGAATTTATATAAGGAAACTCTTTACCCCGAAGCTCTAGCGCTTCACTCCAGTTTTCCACTTCTGTTGGACACATACCTGTAGAGGTTAAGTGCCCATTTATGGTATCGATTTCCTTAGATTTTACGCCACTTTTTTCTAGAGCGTTTTTGATACACAATTGCACAGCCTCACTATTAGGCGCTGTCATTGTACCACCATTGCGCTGGCCTCCACTATTTACCGCTCCTCCTAGTACTTCTGCATAGATTTTTGCACCTCGTTCTAGTGCGCTTTCAAGCGATTCTAAAACAAGTGCTCCAGCGCCACTTCCCGGTACAAAACCGTTTGCATCTTTATGCATAGGCATACTACCAATCTCTGGATTGTCATTATATTTTTTTGTGAGCACACGCATCGCATCAAATCCTCCCCAGATGTATGGCCCACTATCATTGCAGCTCCCAACTAGCATTCTGGTAGCAGCACCGTTACGTATACGTTCATACCCCATTAATATACTTTCCAGTCCTGTCGTACAAGCGCTTGAATTAGTAGTTACTTGATTACCACAACCTAGATAACCACCTAGATGTGCGCTTATCCCACTAGCCATTGTTTGCACTACAGAGGTGCTTCCAAGACGTTTTACTTTACCCTCGTCTGTAAGATAAATAGAACTGCGAAATTTATCTGCTCCTAGAAGTGATACTCCAAAAACGATCCCGCTCTCATAATCTACTTCATTTTTTTGAGTAGCTTCAAGTCCAGCATCGTGCCAAGCATCAATACCTGCAATCATCCCATATTCTATTCCTGAGCTTTGCAAATCGCGTAGTTGTAGTGGGGTAAAATAATTTTTAAGGAGACCGTCGGGAATTTCAGGTTGTCCTGCGATCTGACATCCAAAGTTCAAGTCGGCTAACTGTTGATGAAATTTTATACCACTTTTTCCTGAGAAAATGGCATTAGAAAATGCCTCAAGCCCTATTCCATTAGGAGCGCAAACCCCCATCCCAGTTATTACTACTCTTTTTGTCATTTCTTTCAACTAAACATTCCCGCTAGATTTCCTTTCGCACAAACCTCATTGTCACTATCAAACAAGCTCACCTTACATTTTAATTTATTAAATCTAAAATAAGTCTCTGTGGCTCGAACGACTACTTTTTCATCTGGCAATACTGGTTTTAAAAATTCCATTTCGACACTTGTAAAGGCCACTTGTAGTTTTGACAGATCTCTTGATCTCAATTTATAAATCCCTAAACTTACAAGTCCGATTTGCGCCATACATTCTGTGAGAATTACTCCTGGCGTTACCGGATGATCTTTAAAATGTCCTCTGTAAAAAAAGGAATCTTTAGAAAATTTATACGTACCCGCAATAGAATGTTCCTCAAGCTCTGTTATTTCATTAACAAATAAAAAGGGATCGCTGTAAGGCAATAATGTTATGATCTCATCGCTCGTCATCGTATATGCTCTCCTCCATCAACTGGAATTACAGTACCATTAATCCATAAAGCTTCGTCTCTTATAAGTAGGTATACCGCATTACCCACGTCCTCCGGTAGTGTGAGACGTTTATATGGATTTCTTTTTACAGCCATTGCCTTCATTTTCTCACTTCCAGGAATCAAGCGTAAACTTTCGGTATCTGTAACTCCTGCCTGAATACAATTTGACGTTATGCCTAAGGGAGCAAACTCTAAGGCAATTCCTCTTGAAATTGATTCTAATGCTGCTTTTGCCGCGGCCACTGCTCCATATTGTGGCCACGCACGGCTACTTCCTTCACTAGTAAATGCAATTGCCCTTGCTGAGGGTGAGAATACTTCCGCTTTCGCGAAAGCGGAAACCCAATCATAATAACTTACGGCCATTGCATCTAACGTGCCCTTAAAATCGTCATTACTTAAAGTGGCGCCATCCTCGCTATGTAAAGGTTTTAAATTTCCTCTAGCAATGCTGTGAATCAATGCCTTGACATTTCCTTTGCCAATGGCGTCTATAATCTTGTTTATTGTCGCTTCACGTTTTTCAGCATTTAAAGCATCTACATTGTAATCTAAAATATGTACACCAGAGACCTCCATCTCGCGACGGGCATCCTGAAAAGCCGCTATGACACTACGTCGCGAGCGATGAATAATAATTATATTCATCCCCTCGTGAGCAAGTTTCTTTGCAGTTGCAAGCCCTAAGCCAGAACTACCTCCTAGAATAACAGCGTATTTATTTATATACGATTGTTTCATTTAATTACCATTTAAGCAACACGCGCTGTGCAGAAAATCCAGGGCCAAAGCTGAGCATTATACCTAGGTCATCTTGATCGCAACCTCTGTCTAAAAAACGTTCTAGAACATACAATACTGTAGCACTACTCATATTCCCATAAAGTTTAAGGACCTCCTTTGTATCGTCTATATTCTTACCTAATTTACCAAAAAGTTCTTCGACGGTTTCTACTATTTTGCGACCACCTGGATGAAATATCAAATGATTGACATCTTCTATTTTATATCCATTTTGAGCTAAAAACGGATGAATAATATTTGGGAACTTAGCTGCTATTTGCTCTGGAACTTGCTGATCTAAAATCATTTGCAAACCAGTGTTAACGAGTTTAAAACCCATCATATGCTGTGCGTCATAGAAGTGATACATGGCAGTATCTATGATTTCTGGCCCTTGATCTTCTTCTTTACTTGAGAGCAATACACAAGCTGCACCATCGCCAAAAATAGCAGCACTCACCACATTTACCATAGAAAAATCGTTATGCTGGAACGTAGCTGTAGGACTTTCTATGGCGATCACCGCAGCTCTTTTTTCTGGATTTGCTTTTAAAAATTCATTTGCATAAACGACTCCACTTACTCCGGCAGCACATCCCATCTCTGTCACTGGAAGTCTAATAATGTCCTGTCTTAAATTAAGAGCATTAATTAAATATGCATCTAGTGATGGGATCATTATGCCTGTACAACTTACCGTAATTATAAAATCTAAGGAGGCTCCTTCCCATTGTGCTTTATTTAAAGCCTTAGATAATACCTGCTCACCAAGTTTTACAACTTCCCGAGTATAGATATCATTTTTATCTTCAAAACTTGTCGCCGTAAAGACCTCCTCTGGTGACATAATGCTGTAACGCTTATCTACTGCGGCATTACCAAAGATCTTTTTTACTTTGCGCTTAAACCGATCTTCCTGGCCATCTAGCCAAACATCTAAGAAGGGAATAATCTCTTCTGTTGTACGAGAATATTGTGGTAACTGCTTTGCTACTGTCGTTATTTTTACGCTCATAGAGTCTTTATCACCCACAAGTATCTAAATGCCCATTTCCAAGTAATGGAATAGTTATCTAGCGCGAGCTTTTTTGAAAATGTTTCTAATTCTTCTTTTTTAAAGCCTCTGGCAATACTCACTCTACCATCGTACTTTGCAATTTTACTTTTCATAAATATACCGCTAAAAAGCTGAAACAAACGGTACGCAATCTTACTACGTTCAAGATCATTAATTATGACAGCATATGCGGCTAATTTTTGAAACTGTTGCAAAAATTGCACGATCTGTTTATCATTAAAATGGTGCATCGTGAGTGTGCAAAGAATTATGTCACACGTACATGTGTCTTCTTTGAGTAATAGAATATTTTGAGCACTAAAGGTGAGATTCTCTATCCCCTGAGATTTACTTCTTGCACGCTTTATACTTTTATTATTGATATCAAGACCTTTAAACTCAATAGACCTATCAGATTCACTTTCAAATTCTCTAGCAATCTGTCGCAAGACTTCACCATCACCGCAGCCTACGTCTACAATCTTCCAATGTTTTTTATTTGGATAAATTGACATAATCTTTCTAATCGCCTTTATAGTAATCCTATTCCCTCCTAGGTATCTATTAACTAAAGCCAGATCCTTAAGCGCAAGTCGTAGCTCGTTCTCTGGAAGATTGGGATCATCCATTAACTCTGGTTGCTGGCTACGTGTTTTAAAATTCATGAGAGAAGGTTACCGTGCGTTGATTTTATTAATCGCGTTAAGATGGTAGGTGATTTTTGTAAAAATTGAATTCCTACTTTGGTTGTAAATTTATTTTGTAAACCTCTTTGTATATAAGCGCCATTGCGCATTCTAGTGGAAAAAGTCTTTTGCCATTTCTTTTGATAATCCTCTTCTAACTCACTTCTTTTACTTTTTGTGTGGATATGATCCAGGAGACACTCGGAGGCAATTTTTGCACTATGAATAGCCATCGCCATACCATTTCCACAAAGGGGATGTATAAGACCTGCACTATCACCCAGCATAAGCATATGATTTTCTACCAGCGCCTTTTTTTGAAAAGAAACTTGGCTTATCGTAAGTGGTTTATCAAACAAGGGTTCCGCTTTCGCGAAAAATTCCTTTAGATGCTTGTTTTTCTCAAGGACTCCTTTTTGGTATGTATTTAAGTCTTTGTGTTTTTTAAACGATTTATAGTCGGCAAGGTAACAGACATTTACTGCATCTGTTTCGACTTTTGATAAGCCACAATACCCTCCAGAAAAATTGTGTAGCGCTACTAAATTTTCAGGAAAAGATGCTTTATAATGGGCTTTTACACCTAACCAAGGAGATTTAGTTTTGATAAAATTTCGCGAAAGCGTACTATCTAAAGTGCTGCGTTTGCCGTAAGCTCCAAAGACGTAAGGTGCTCTAAAGCTTTTATCTTTTACCGCCACCTCAAAGTCATTAATACCAAAAGTGACATCTGTAACGGTATTATTTTCAAATACAAGACCAAGCTCTATTGCCTTTTTAAACAGAAGAAGATCTAGCGCATATCTACTTATCCCGAAACCACCTAATGGCAGTTTAATCTGTAAACTTGCGTCGTTAAGTCCGGTAAACTGGAAATCTGTAATATTTTTTGCCCCTTGATCTATTGGATCTATGCCTAACTGGCTTAGGTATGGAAGTACCTCATTAGACACGTACTCACCACAAACTTTATGTTTTGGGTATGTGTTTTTTTCGATAAGCATTACAGAGAGGTCATTTTGTAGCAAGTGGATTGCCGCTGTAAGTCCCGCTAGACCTCCTCCTATAATGATGATATCGAAATCGTTTCTCACTTCGTGAAATTAACGATTAGTCGGCATAAAAAAATCCTCAATACAAAAGTTTTGAGGATTTTAATAGTTCTGTTTAAGGCAGGAATTAGTTTCCGCCGTTTGCTTCTCTTATTGCTTCTTCTTTCATTTGTTCATTAGGAACTATAGCGAGTTGAACTCTTCTATTTTGTGCTCTTCCCTCTGCTGTCTCATTTGTAGCTGCTGGTTGAGATTCTCCGTACCATACAGTTGTAAATCTTCCTGCAGATAAACCTGTACCAATCATATAATTAGTCACAGCAGTGGCTCTATTTTCTGAAAGTTTAAGGTTACTAGCGTCCGACCCTACACTATCTGTATGACCTGCTACTATTACGTTAGTTTGATCATATTCTTTCATTACATTAGACAGCTTTGTGAGTAATGCTTGAGAGTCTGCATTAATTGAATACTTTGCTGTGTCAAAATATACTCCAGAATTTTCATCAAAAGTTACAACTATTCCATCATCAAGACGCTCTACAGTTGCTCCTGGAATTTCTTCTTCAATCTTTTGAGCTTGTTTATCCATTTTATTACCAATGAGTACACCAGCACCACCACCGACTACGCCTCCGATAACTGCTCCCAATTCTCCATTACCTCCTTTACCTACATTGTTACCTATAATAGCTCCTAAAACGGCTCCACCTGCGGCTCCAATTACGGCTCCTTTTTGTTTGTTGTTTGCATTTTTAGTTGCTTCACAGCTCGTAAAGCTTGTGATCAAAGCGATACCTAAGGCAACTGTCGATATATTTCTTATAATATTTTTCATAATTTGTTTTTTAAATAATTAAAACTTAACAGTAGTTTACTCTGCTATTTTTGTAAAATTCATTGTAATTCTAAAAGGTACTCCCTCCACATCTACAGATTGCGTCATCTGTAATTGCTCCTCAGATAGGTATGATAAATTAATTCTAAAACCAGCATTGGTTTCAGAATTCATCTTTGAATCTGTAGGTTTAATTAAAATGTCATAGTTAGTATCGCTTCCATTGTTATCTGGAATTCCCCAAACGAAATAGCGCTTTTCTGTATCGCAACCTACTCCTGATAATTCATAATTACCAAAATTATTGTTAGGTATAAATCTCCAGATACTACCTTCCATACACTCCTCTGAGGCATCATTTAATAAGTTTACGTCATAAGTTCTTGGACGGTCATAACTTACTTCATTGAGGATCCAATTCCCCTTTAAGGTTTTTTTTGATTGCTTTACAACCTTTGATGTACCGCAACTCGCGAAGAAAGCCATTAATACTGCTAGTATTCCAATTTTAAAATATTTCATAATTGCTTTTTTTAGTTTAAAAAAAGCAACCCTCCATATAAAGGAAGGTTGCCAATGTAGGTTTGAAGTATTTCTTATTTCTTAAATAATCTGCTCACAAGAGAGATTAAGAAAAGAACAATAAATATGAAGAAAAGAATTCTTGCAATACTTTCTGCTCCTGATGCAATACCGCCAAAACCAAAAATTGCAGCGATAATAGCGATAATGATAAAAATGATTGTCCAGCGTAACATAGTCTTTGTTTTATTGATTAGTATAGAACAAATGTATTTTATACACTGTGAAATATTAGAAAATTAGCAGGTTTTAACTAGAATCTGTTAAAAATACGCTAATGACACATCGAGATACAAATAATTACTTAAAAAATTAACAATTAGCTATAAAGTAATACTATGTGCTTTATCTAAGAAGATATTGCTTCATATCAGTATGATATAAGCTCATCAAATGCTGCTTCTAATCTATGTAAAGCTAGGTATTGGTCTTCTAGTTTCATATCGAAAGGAATGGGAGTGTCTAGACTAGAAACCCTACGAATTGGGGCGTCCAATTGCTCAAAACAATTCTCTACAATTAATGCCGAAATATCTGACATTATAGAACCAAATGAAGAATCTTCTGTAAGTAGGAGAACCTTTCCTGTTTTTCTCACAGACTTATATATAGACTCTATATCTAACGGTTGAAGTGTGCGTAGGTCAAGTAAGTCTACAGCTCTTTTTTTATTTTCAATAAGTTCTAGTGCCCAATGTACTCCTGCTCCGTAAGTAATAATCGTAAGTTCTGTACCCTCTTGCAAGAGTGATGCTTTCCCTATTGGAAGGGTATAATAATCACAAGGTACCTCTTGTCTAATGCTACGGTACAATTTTTTATGCTCAAAAAATAAAACTGGATTTGGGTCTTCTATAGCTGCCGCGAGGAGTCCTTTTGCATCTATTGGAAATGCTGGAAAAATCACCTTAAGTCCAGGTGTATGGGTAAACCAAGCTTCGTTAGTTTGAGAATGAAACGGACCTGCTCCTACGCCCGCTCCACAAGGCATACGGATTACTACATCTGCAGGTTGTGACCATCGGTAATGTGATTTTGCTAAATAATTTACAATAGGATTAAAGCCAGAGGTGGCAAAGTCAGAAAATTGCATCTCCATAACAGCCTTCATACCTGCAATAGAAAGTCCCATTGCTGTTTCTACTATGGCGCTTTCACATATAGGGGTATTGCGCACACGGTCTTTGCCAAATAAGTCTAGGAACCCCTCTGTGATTTTAAATACGCCACCATACTCAGCAACATCTTGTCCCATAATGACTAAATCATCATAGCGCTGCATAGATTGCTTTAATCCCTCTGATATAGCATCAATAAGTCGCATTTCCTTTACATCTGCATGATGGTCATTTTTATTAAGAAAATCGGTATTAGGAGCGTGCTTTGCAAATACATCGCCTGTTTCTATATCTAAGTTTGGTGTTATATGCTCTTCATTATAGGAGATCTCTAGATGCTCATTTATTTCATTTTTAATATTGTCCTGATATTTTTCCTTTTCATCATTAGTTAAGACCCCTTCGTTTATGAGAAACTCTTCAAAATTGCTTAGAGGATCTTTTACAGCCCAAGCATCCATTAGTTCTTGTGGAACATATTTAGTACCACTAGCTTCCTCGTGACCTCTCATTCTAAAGGTTTTAAACTCTAAAAGCACAGGCTTGGGATTTTTGCGCATATCTTCTGTAATAGAACGTACCTGTTTATATACTTCTAAGATGTTGTTTCCATCAATTATGTGGGATTCCATACCATAGCCTCTTGCACGATCTGCAAGATGCTCACAACGGTACTGCTCACTGGTAGGTGTAGATAATCCATAACCATTGTTTTCTATACAAAACAATACAGGTAGTTGCCAGACAGAAGCAACGTTTAAAGCTTCGTGAAAATCACCCTCACTAGTACCTCCCTCTCCAGTAAAAACGGCTGTAATAGATTGCTCATTGCGTAATTTATGAGCTAGTGCAATACCGTCTGCCACTCCAAGTTGAGGACCCAAATGAGAGATCATACCAATAATTTTATACTCTTGAGTTCCAAAATGAAAACTGCGATCTCGACCATTTGTAAACCCACTCGCTTTACCTTGCCACTGTGCAAAAAGTCTAGATAATGGTATCTCTCTTGTAGTAAATACCCCTAGATTCCGGTGCATAGGTAATATGTACTCATTACTCCCTAAGGCGGCTGTAACACCTACAGAAATTGCCTCTTGTCCTATACCAGAAAACCACTTAGATATTTTTCCCTGACGTAATAATATGAGCATTTTTTCCTCAATCAATCGAGGTTTAAGCATTGCTTTGTAGAGCGATAATAACCTGTCATCCTCAAGCGATGAGCGATCATAATGAAGAGGTAAAATTGAGTTTTCTGTAGTAGCCATTAAAAATAACATTTGAATCAAATGTATGCATAATTAGAATGTTACTAAATCAATATTTATTGATGATCAAATTGTTTAAATAAAGTTCAAAAAAAAAAGCAACTACATCTTATGTAGTTGCTTTTATATATTTCATTATAGTTTAACTAGTCTACCGCTACCTTATCCATAGCTTCACCTATTAACGTATCACCATTTAATATTTCGAAGGTTGCCTTGTTTGCAACATCGTCATTTAATGCTCTCACTAGGGTTTGAGCAACATCATTACGGCTTATTTCGCCATCTCTATTTAAGCTCTTGGCTAAATCAATTTTGTTAGTCAGTTCTTTATTATTTAAAGTTCCTGGACGCACAATAGCATAATTGAGACCACTTTCTTTTAAGTATACATCTGCATTATGTTTGGCTTCTAAGTATTCTTGAAGATCTTCGGCTTTTGAGGGCTGGTCTGCTCCCATAGAACTTAACATCACAAACTTTCGCACATTATTGTTCTTAGAGGCATCTATTAATTTTTTTGCGCCTTCTTGATCTACGGCTACTACTTTCTCACCGCCTGATCCTGCTGCAAAAAGTACTTTATCTACAGGCTGGTTAAAGGCGTGTGAGATATCTTCCTCAAGATCTGCAAGTACTGTTTTTATATTTTTACTCTCAAAATAGGATACTTGTTCTTCCTTTCGAACCATTGCGATAGGTTCAAAATATTGAGACTCGTGTAATAAGTTTACTATTTTCTTTCCTGTGGTGCCATTTGCACCGGCTACTAATATCTGTTCCATTCTATAAAGTTAAATTGATAATCTTAAGAACATTAATTATTCTCGAGGTTTAACGAGTATTTAATAGTAAATGCAGGAGAATAGTACCAAAATATTAAAATCTTAACACGTGTATTTTTAAATCTAGCTACGCTTTCGCGAAAGCGTATACTTTATAATTTATAGTATCCTATTCTAGAATGCCTATCGCGCTTGATTCACTTGCAAATTTCTTATCTTCGTAAGGCAATATAAAAGTGATTATGATGAATAATATACCAAGTGTA
>CAWUIT010000089.1:0-10253 GCA_963922345.1 uncultured Dokdonia sp.
TACTTTTTCCAATAACTCCTAGAATGGGTATAGACGAACGTTTTTTTACATCTTCTGGATTGCCCACTTTGTTATCTAAAAAGAAAATGATGAGCACTAATGCCAGTGGTACGATGGTTCCAAAGGCGGCTGCAAGTACTTTATTGAGTTGCGTATTAGGCCCTATAGGACCACGACCTACGTCTTTTGCTTTATCTATAAATAAGATATCAGAAACATTTGCCGCTTTGATAATCTCTGCCTCACTACGTTTGGCGGTGTATAAATTGTATGCTTCCTGGCTTATCGTAAATCGGCGTTGGATTTCGGCGAGTTCTTGCTCCTCTTTTGGGAACTGGCGTAACCTTGCCTCTGCCTGATATATCTCTTGCTGTATACGCGTAATTTGTGAGTTAATGAGTTCTTTACTCGAGCGTATGTTTTCAAAAAGAACTTCCTTTTGAGCATCAATCTGCCTATCGAGATCTCTAAAGGCTGGGTTCCCTTCCTTTGCCGTATAACTAAGATTACTACGTTCTAGCGCCAGTGCGATAATCCTCGCTACACCTCCAGAGATACTTCCTTCATTAATAAGGGTAACAGAAGGGGCTGGCACTTTTGAATAATCTGTACGTGTTCTTAAATACTCATTGAGCTGGTTGTAGTAATCAATTTGCTTGTTGAGAGCTTCTTTTTCTTTATCATAACTCTGTAATTCTTGCGTAAGTCGCTCTGCACCGCCAGAAAGCTCGATAGCATTATTCTTACTCTTAAAAGCGTCTAGATCTTCTAGTGCTTTATCAAGATTTGCATTGCTGCTCCGTAAGCTGCTATCTATGTACTTGATCGTATTTGTGGCAAAGAGATTTTTCTGTCGCAATTGCTCTTGGCTACGTACTTCTATACTTGCATTGAGATAGTCTATAAGGCGTTTCTTATTAGTCCCCGTAAGACTCAATTCTAAGATAGAACTTCCTCTCGGTGTTTGTGTAATGCCTATCCCTCGATACCGCCCTGCTGTACCGTTAAAGTTACCTAGGCTTACAAAATAGACTTCGTCTTTTCTAGGTGTTACCTCTGTAGGGAGTAACTGCGCCTTTAAAAATGGGGTGTTGATGGTGTCTCCTAGCTTCAATATTTCATCAAAGGCCACTGTAGGAGCAGGGATATTTGAAGCTTCTAGTGTCGTATAGTTATAAAGGGAGGCCCTACCTCCATTAAAAGGGATTTGCACACGAAAAGTACCATCGCCTTGATCTGTAAACGTCATACGCTTCCCGTAAAGCTGTGGGAAGGAATCGTTAAGTTTTAGCTTAAAGGGAGTATACCCATAAACATCTTTAATGTTGTACTCACCTTGTTGCTGGTAGTTTATATAATATTGTAGGAACTGTACCACACGTTCTGCGTGCGTACGGGATTTTAATAAGATGATACTTGTCTGTACTTTATCTGTAGTACCACCCCAATTAAAAGTAAGACTTGTATTCCCTGTAAATAGCGGATTTTGATCATCTTTTATAGAGATCATACTGGTCTCTCTGTAAATGGGCACCTTACGCACATTGATATACCGTGCAATTCCAAAAGCAATGATTAGACTAATGATAAAAAGCCACCAGTAACTAAGCAAGCGGTATAAGAACCCCTTAAAGTCAAAAAAACTACCCGTGTCTTGTACGTCAAATTCTTCTTCCATTGCCTATCGTGTTGCGAGCAATATAACTGTAGCCAGCGTGGTCACTATACCCACTACGGTCGTAAAAGCTTGTAATCCTGTAGTGCCTATCCCAATAGCCTTTTGTGGCAAGGGATTTACAGTAATAATATCATTAGGTTGTATGTAGTAATAAGGAGATTGCATCACGTCTATGGTCGTAAGATCAATGTGATGCACGCGTTGGCCCCCAGGATATTGACGGATAATTAAAACGTCTGTAAGATCGCCTGTAAGTGGTACACCACCAGCATTTGCAATAGCTTCTAGTATGGAAACCTTTTCTGCCAAAACGGTTTGTGTTCCAGAAGCTCCTATCTCTCCCACCAGAGTATACCGTATGCCAGGCAATTTTACAGTTACAAACAGATCTGCCTCATCTTTGATGTAGTCTTCGAGGAGTCGCTTTTCTATTAATTCTCGTATTTCATCTGTTGTGCGGCCCAAAACGTTCAGTTCACCTAACTCTGGTACACGTATGTTACCGTGTGTATCAATAGCAAAACCATCGTAGTAAAACCCTTCATCTAAGCTTACGCCAGTGCCACCTGTGGGGTTGAAGAACTCGACGAGTTGTTGGTCTAGCGCTTTTAATCGTATACTCAGAATATCCCCTATCTGAACACGATAGGGTGGTTGTTGTTTTTGTAAAGTTATGATACTATCTGTCGCCTTTTCAGTCTCTCGTAAATAGGTAATGTCCTTAAGAGGCACACAAGAAGCTGTACTCGCTAGAATCACGAGTAACAAAAGTATGAGTGGGTATTTCATTTAAGTTAAGTTAAGGCTTCACAAATATAGCATTTCATCGATAAAAATCAAGTTTTCATAGATATTTGTGTAGTTCATCGCTTAAAATTATCAGAATTTCAGGTACTATTAAAATCTTCATCCCATTTTGAGCATCTATTATCATATGGGAAAGGTTATTTTTGCTTTCGCGAAAGCGTGATTACCCTAAAACAAGCCTATTTTTAAGCACCTACACCCTCTTTTATGAACTACCTTTCTGTCGAAAACGTTTCAAAATCTTATGGAGAACGTCACCTCTTTAAGGACATTGCCTTTGGTATTAATAAAGATCAGAAAATAGGCTTTGTAGCAAAAAATGGTACGGGTAAGACTTCCCTGCTTAATATTATTGCAGGATTAGAATCTCCAGATGAGGGGCAAGTGGTAAGTCGTAAAGGTATTACCATATCCTTCTTACCGCAGGAACCAGACCTCGACCCTACCCTTACCGTAGAGGAGACTATTTTTGCTGGTGATAATCCCATTTTAAAAACTATCGCAAATTATGAGAAAGCCCTCCAGCATATGGAGGATGTAGAGGCCTACCAGAAAGCATTTGATGCGATGGAGGCTGCACAGGCGTGGGATTTTGAAACACAGTACAAGCAAATCCTTTTTAAACTCAAGCTAGACGATATGGATCGTAAGGTGGAGTTATTGAGCGGTGGGCAAAAAAAGCGCCTTGCCCTCGCACAGATGATGCTCACACGACCCGACCTTGCCATTCTAGATGAACCTACTAACCACCTAGATCTAGAGATGATCGAGTGGCTAGAGGACTACTTTAAAAGTGAAAATATCACCTTGTTTATGGTGACACACGATCGCTATTTTTTAGAAAACGTGTGTAACGAGATTGTAGAGCTTGAGAACGGCCAGCTTTATACCTATAAAGGGAACTACGCCTACTATCTCGAAAATAAGGATGCGCGCGTGGCCGCCTGGGAAGCCGAAACTGGAAAAGCAAAACAGCTCTATAAAAAAGAACTCGAATGGATGCGCCGCCAGCCCAAAGCGAGAACTACAAAATCAAAATCCCGCATAGACGACTTTGCCGAAATAAAATCACGAGCCCACGAGCGACGTAACGATCATACCGTACAGCTAGAGATTAATATGGAGCGTATGGGAAGTAAGATTCTCGAGTTTCACAACGTGAGCAAATCGTATGGAGATCTCACGCTGCTAGATAAATTTGAATACGTTTTTAAAACCGGTGAACGTATCGGAATTATAGGTAAAAATGGTACGGGTAAGACCACTTTTCTCAATATTATGACCGGTGCTCTCCCTCCAGATGCTGGGAAGGTAATTGTGGGGGATACGGTAAAATTTGGCTATTACACGCAGAAGGGAATCCATATTAAAGAAGGTCAGAAGGTTATAGACGTTATAAAAGAGTATGGCGATCATATCCCGTTGAAGAAGGGACGTACCATTTCTGCAGGACAACTGCTAGAGCGTTTCCTCTTTGACCGTAAGAAGCAATATGATTATGTAGAGCGCCTGAGCGGTGGAGAGCGCAAGCGATTGTATCTCTGTACTGTATTTATCCAGAATCCTAATTTCCTTATTCTTGATGAACCTACTAATGATCTCGATGTTGTAACACTTAATGTACTCGAGCAATTTTTACTAGATTTTCCAGGTTGTCTCGTGGTGGTCTCTCACGATCGCTATTTTATGGATAAAATTGTAGATCACCTATTTGTTTTTAAAGGCGATGCCGTTGTAGAAGATTTTCCAGGGAACTACTCAGACTTTAGAGCCTACGAGGGTGGGATCAGTAACGCTTTCGCGAAAGCAAAAGAAAGCCCAGAAATCAATACTACCCAAAAAACAACGACTACCTCACCAGCGCAAACTACCGAAGCTAAATCGTGGAAAGAGAAGCAACACGATGGTGCCCTCACCTATAATGAACAGAAAGAACACGCCAAATTAGAACGTGAGATTGCCCAACTAGAGCGCGATAAAGAAAAACAACAAGCGGTTTTCTTAAAGCCAGATCTCACTCAAGATCAAATCACCGAAGAAAGCCAAAAGTTGCAAAAAATAATAGACGCCATCGATGAAAAGGAAGAGCGCTGGTTTGAACTAAGCGCAAAAATGGAAGGATAAGAATATCTAAGGTGGTTGAGTGATTTACAGTTTACGCAGTACAACTGTAAATTATATCGAAACCACCGAATCAAAACGCACAAGTCAAGAGTTGAGTAATTCTGAGTGAAGCGCATTAAAGTTAAAGACAATCAAAGGTGGTTGAGTGATTTTGATTGCAGCGCAGCAAAATCAAAATCGTATCGAAACCACCGACATAATAAAATTAAAATTCACTTTCTGATACACTACCTAGTTTAGAAAGTACTTTTTTATACATTTATAATTCCAATTAGTTCAGCATCATTTTACTTCATTGAATTCAAAACTTCACACCGTTCTTGCCTACATTAAATGGCTCCCAAAGACATTCCATCTCCACGGAATTCACAGTCCATTTATTTTTAAACTTGAAAAAGAAGTTTTAAAAGGAAAGTCTGATCCTGCAATTTCGCAACGTCTCTATGCATACAAGAGAGCACTACTTGATAATGAAAACACCATAGATGTTAAGGACTATGGAGCGGGATCTAGAGTTTTTAAATCTGCACAACGTGAGATCAAAGATATTGCACGATACGCTGGAGCTACTTATAAGAGAATATTAGTACTACAGCGTCTAGTAGCGTATTTACAACCTAAAGAAATTCTTGAACTAGGGACCTCTCTAGGTATTGCTACTGCTGCACTCGCGATTGAAAATCAATCACAGGTTACAAGTATAGAAGGATGCCCCAATACAGCGGCCATAGCACAGCAAAAGTTAGAGAGTACGGGTATTACTAATATAGAATTGTGCATCGGAGATTTTAAAGACGAAATTCTCAAACATACCCATAAGGAAATTGACTTTATCTACTTTGATGGAAATCACTCTAAAGAGGCAACACTAGCCTATGTAAACACCTTATTGCAAACGACCACCGACAATTCGGTATGGATGTTTGATGATATACACTGGTCTCCAGAAATGACAGAAGCCTGGAATTTGATAAAAAGTAATCCAAAAATAACGGCAACTATAGATTGTTTTCATTTTGGGATGGTATTTTTTAGACCACAACAGGCAAAAGAAGATTTTTATATAAGACTGTGATAGCTTTCCAAGTTGAAAAAATAAAATTCTCATCAAATGTGTAACAAATAGGCAGCAACTTCTTCTAATAGCAAACCAACGATATATATGGGTAACCTTATTCAAATAAGAAACATTATCCGGGACTTCCCGTTAGGCAACGAGATTGTGCACGTTCTCAAAGGCATAGACCTCGATATAGATAAAGGAGAATATGTAGCATTTATGGGCCCATCGGGTTCTGGAAAGTCTACGCTTATGAATCTTTTGGGCTGCTTAGATACCCCAACAGCAGGCTCTTACATTCTTAACGGACGAGATGTGAGCCAGATGAGTGATGATGAACTTGCAGATGTTCGTAATACAGAAATAGGATTCGTTTTTCAAACCTTCAATTTATTACCAAGAACCACGGCGCTTGATAATGTGGCGCTGCCTATGGTGTATGCTGGAATGTCAAAATCTGCTCGTAACGCACGTGCAGAAGAAGTTCTTACAGATGTAGGCCTTGCAGATCGTATGGATCACAAGCCCAACCAGCTTTCTGGGGGACAGCGACAGCGTGTTGCTGTGGGACGGGCACTTGTAAACAAACCTTCTATCATTCTGGCAGATGAGCCCACAGGAAATCTAGACTCCAAAACGGGTGTGGAAATAATGGCACTCTTTGACGCGATACACGCAGCAGGAAATACAGTAATCCTAGTAACTCACGAAGAAGATATTGCAGAGCACGCGCATCGCGTCATACGCTTACGAGATGGGGTGATTGAGAGTGATCAAAGAAACCGATAGTTTTATACAAACAACATTCTAAGAGCGACCAAGGTCGCTTTTTTTTGCTTTAAAGAGCGATTAAAAAACGTGTGCTTGGTGATATTTCATGTCAAATTTGGACGCTTAAACTGTGGTAACTCATCTCCGTTTTTTATCTTCACAAGAGCATTAAAAACGTATGGATTTCTTTAACAACTTATCACCTACCGCACAGATTATTGTGAGCATTATTGGCGTTGCTATTCTATTTCTCTTAGTTTTTGCAAATAATAAACGTAATACCACGAGACAGCGTGGGAGACGTAGTCGAAGGTTTGGGAAGGGAATAGAAAAAAAACGTAAAGAAGAGAATAGATAGTATTAAGCTCAAATTATAATAAAGAATAATCCTAATTCATACATAGCTACACTTATGGGGAAATTAATTTCAAAAATCTTAATATTGACATTGTTTGTAACTTCGAGTATAGGTTACTCACAAAAAGGATTATATAGTGATAATAACGTTAAAGTTGAGCTTTTAAAGATTAAAAAACCTTCCGGGTTTTCAAATACCGTTTTAAGACAGGTTAGTCAAAAATCTGGAGAAGGTTTTTTGATAATGGCTAAATGTGAAATTTCACAAGAGAAAGGATTTCGTATTGATCTTAGTGATTTTTCTCTTGTTGATGAAACGTCTAAAAAGAGATACCATATTATTGATTATTTGGGATACAAGGGATTTATTGGATTTCCAGACACACCAGAATATGATGTAATTCCAGTTTCTGATTTTGATAACAATACATCTACTGACATTGGTTATTTTAAATCCAAAATAGATGGTTATGACAATGTCCTTCTACCATTAAATTTTGGAAATACAAAAAAACCAAATTATAAACTAAAAGCTTTTGGTCAAACCAATTATAAAAATCGGTTTAAAGCAGAACTGTTTTTTGGTGTAGGTGGTAAATATAAAAAAGGAAATTATAATTTATATTACAAAGACGTGCTAGTAAAGTATTTGTAAAACACCCTTTTAATCCTTTTCAATTTAGATTATAATTTTATGAAAGTGTATACGAGAACAGGTGATAAAGGAACGACAGCCCTCTTTGGAGGAACAAGAGTTCCCAAGCATCATATACGCATTGATAGCTACGGCACCGTAGATGAATTAAACTCATTTATAGGGCTCGTGAGAGATCAAGAGATCGATGTACGTAGCAAGGAGATACTTATTGAGATACAAAACAAACTTTTTACCGTAGGCGCTATTCTGGCCACCGACCCAGAAAAAAGCACTTTAATAAATGGTAAGGAGCGTCTTAATATTCCGAAAATAGGCAGTGAAGACATTGAGCAGTTAGAAACAGAAATTGACTGGATGGACTCTCAACTCCCACAGATGACGCATTTTGTACTACCAGGTGGTCACACCACGGTGTCATATTGTCACATAGCGCGTACGATTTGCAGGAGAGCAGAGCGTTTATCTACAGCGCTTTATGAGCTCGAGCCATTTGATCCCCACACGCTTACCTACTTAAACCGTCTATCTGACTACCTATTTGTACTGGCACGGAAGTTGTCCAAAGATCTAGCAGCAGATGAGGTACAATGGATTCCTTCAAAGCTAGATTAAGATTACGGTTAGGTAGCGAGTTATGTATTTAAAGCAACAGCTTACAAATTGGGTTACATAAAGTCTGACCATCACGTTCTTACATTTATTTTGAAATAATTACCGATTAACTTGCATTTCTGCTTTAAAAAATTATTTTTGCACAAAATTAAAAAACACAAATGCTATGTACTGGACACTTGAACTAGCTTCTTACTTAAGTGACGCCCCTTGGCCTGCTACAAAAGATGAGTTGATCGATTATGCCATTAGAACTGGAGCACCACTTGAGGTTGTAGAAAATCTACAGGCTATTGAAGATGAGGGTGACTCTTACGATTCTATAGAAGAGATCTGGCCAGACTATCCCTCAGACGAGGACTATCTCTGGAACGAAGACGAATATTAAATATATACCCGTTAAAACACTAAAAAGTCTCACTACGAGGCTTTTTTTTTGATTAAATTTACGGGTTTAAAAAGTGTACCATCTCTAAGGATGTAGAGAGGTAAGAGAATATAAAAATTGAATTTTGACCGTGTGGTCAAGGAACAAATCCCTTTTGTGGGATTGATATAAAATAACACCATATTATGGGATTTTTAGATAGCGTATTAAAGATTTTTGTAGGCGATAAGTCTAAGCAAGACGTGGGTGCCATCACCCCTATTGTAGATGAGATTAAAGCACACGAGGCAGCCTTAGAAAAATTATCTTTAGACAGCTTACGCGAAAAAACAAACGAATTTAAAAATACACTAGCCGCTGCGCTTAAGGATAATACAGAAGCTATTGATGCTTTAAAAATCAAAGCAGAAGCTACCGAAGATATTGATGAACGTGAAGATGTCTATGCAGAAATTGATAAGTTGAAAGAAGAAGCTTATGAAATCTCTGAAAAAACATTAAGCGAAATATTGCCAGAAGCCTTTGCTGTAGTAAAGGAAACAGCAAAACGCTTTACGCATAACGAGACGCTCGAGGTAACGGCTTCAGAATATGACCGTTTATTAAGCGGTACAAAAGACTATGTCACCCTAGAAGGTGATAAGGCTATCTGGTCAAACAGCTGGGATGCAGCTGGTAAAGAGGTAACTTGGGATATGATACACTATGATGTACAGCTCATAGGAGGTATTGCTATGCACCAAGGTAAAATTGCCGAGATGCAAACAGGAGAAGGTAAAACACTAGTAGCAACACTGCCTGTTTACCTTAATGCACTTACAGGTAATGGAGTGCACCTAGTAACTGTAAATGATTACTTAGCAAAACGTGATAGCGCGTGGATGGCGCCTATATTCCAATTTCACGGGATGACTATTGATTGTATCGATTATCATAGACCTAACAGTCCAGAACGAAGAGCTGCTTACGCTGCAGATATTACCTATGGAACAAATAACGAGTTCGGTTTTGATTACCTACGTGATAATATGTCACATAAGCCAGAAGACCTCGTACAGCGCCCACATAACTATGCGATTGTAGATGAGGTAGACTCAGTTCTTGTAGATGATGCTCGTACTCCTCTTATCATATCTGGACCTGTTCCCAAAGGAGATGTACACGAGTTTGATGCTCTAAAACCTCAAATTGAAAAGATTGTAAACCTACAACGTCAAGAGCTTGTTAAGCTACTTCCAGAAGCTAAAAAACTCATAGCAGCTGGTGACACTAAAGAAGGAGGTAAAGAATTACTTCGAGTCTTTAGAGGTCTTCCTAAAAATAAAGCACTTATTAAATACTTGAGTGAAGAAGGAATCCGTCAATTATTACAAAAAACGGAAAACTTCTATATGCAGGATAACAATCGCGAAATGCCAAAAATAGATGAGGCACTTTATTTTACGATTGACGAAAAAAATAATCAGATTGAACTTACAGATAAAGGAATTGAAACCTTATCTGGAAAGGAAAACCCAGACTTCTTTACAATGCCAGAAATAGGCCTTGAAATAGGCAAAATTGAGGCAAAAGGACTATCCCCAGAAGAGGAAGCTGCCGAAAAGGAAGAGCTTTTTAAAGAATTTGGCATCAAGTCTGAGCGAATTCATACAATGAACCAATTACTTAAAGCATACACGCTTTTTGAAAAAGATACCGAGTATGTTGTGATGGACAACAAGGTGATGATTGTAGATGAGCAAACAGGCCGTATTATGGACGGTCGAAGATATAGCGACGGACTACACCAAGCGATTGA
>CAWUIT010000090.1:0-10170 GCA_963922345.1 uncultured Dokdonia sp.
GAAGTATTATCTCTCCAGAACACGTCTATTCCTTGCGCATATCCCCCACCATCATTTGTAAAAGCGGTCTCTGTAGTTACAAATTGCGTACTCGTTGTAACAAGACTACTATATGTTTTTCTGTACGCCTCTGCTCGGAATATGCGACCATTACTGCTATACTGGTAATTTGCAATATAATGTGTTGTTTTTTGAGCATCAAAATCGAGACTAAACTTCAAAAAATCGTTAAGAGGATTCTGGTAAAAATCACCAAAGGCTAAAGATAGCTGGCTATTACTACCCGTTTTATAAGCTACACTCGCTCTAGGCGAAAAAGTAACTTTTTCCATATAGTCTGTATACCTTGCTCTCGCGCCTATTTTTAAAGCAAAATCTCTTGAAAAGATAATATCACTTTCTACAAAGGCTGCAGAGATATTACTTTTAAAACCATAGTTTGCACTAATGCTATTAGAATTAAAACTACCATCAAAATCTTCTTCAAAGTCTGTGATAAAATGCTCACCCCCAAAAGAGACCTTGAACCTATTTGAGAATCTTTTCTTCAATTTGACTTTCAAGTGAGCGCTATTTTCGGTGTTATCAATTTGAGTAGCTTGCTGGAGATTTGTTTTATTTCGCGCAAGCGTATAACTACCACCTGTTTGTACACTCCAAGTGTCACTTAGCATTCCTGTATAACTTGTGTTTACATAGATATTTGAATTTTTGAGCCCAAAATCAAAGCCTTCGGGATTGTTTATATCCTCTTGGTTGATTTCAAAGTTTGTAGTGTCTCCAGCAGTATAAAATTTAAATAGACCATCTTTAGTTCTATAACGGTATACAACCTCTCCAGCTAAGGTTTCAAAAGGCTTCTCAAAACTATTTCGATTTGGGAATAACGCTACATAGGGCGCTAGATTAATGTACGATGTGCTTAAACTTAGTGAACTCTTCTCCCACTTTCTTGTAAGTCCTAGACCAGCGCCTAGAGACATTATTGAGATATCTGTTTTGTTTTGATCTGGCTCATCTACCGTATTAAGTAATAATACGCTTGAAAGTGCCTCACCATACTCTGCAGAGTAGCCCCCAGTTGAAAATGTAATTCCATCAAAGAGAAAGGGACTATATCTACCCCTTGTAGGAGTATTGTTTGCAGTAGGGGTGTATGGCGTAAATACCCGGATACCATCTATAAAAATCTGAGTTTCTCCGGCATCACCACCTCGTACAAAAAGTCTACCATCCTCTGCTACTGTGGTTGTCCCTGGCAAAGTTTGCAATGCACCCACAAAATCACCTAGGGCACTCGCCGTGGTCACCACATCTAGCGGCTTTAATACCGATACTTTACTATTGTCACTGGCCTCAAACGTTCCGGCAGATAAGACCACAGTATCTAAGGAGTTTACGTCCTCTCTAAGTTTGATTGTGAGGTTTGACAAGGCAGTAACCTCCATAAAAAGTTCATAGGGTTCAAAGGATAAAAAGGTAACCTTCAACAACTGCACACCAGTTTCTGTAGTTACAAAAGAAAACGCCCCTGTGGTATCTGTGCTTGCCCCATCGTAGGTGCCATCTAGAAAAACGTTTGCTCCCTCTACGGGAAGTCCTTTTGTGTCTGTCACAACCCCTGAGATTGTGGTTTGCGCCGGAATTTGCCAGGCTAAAAGTATGGTTAGTAATAGTACTATAAATTTCATAATGTGTTCATTTGATTGATTGAGAGACAAATATGGTGGTACTTGCGCTTTCGCGAAAGCGTAACTACCTCAACCGTCATTTAAGAAGTCCCAATTGTATTTTTTTGTATTTTGACAGTATGACTACAGCACAAAAACTCGAAAATTTCTTTAAACCTTCAGGACCTTGGGCAGAGGGTGTCAATGTGTTAAGAGCACTGATTTTAAAAACGGATCTTAAAGAAGAGATAAAATGGGGAATGCCTGTCTATACAATAGATGGTGAAAATGTTGTAGGTATAGCCGCATTTAAAAATCATTACGGATTATGGTTTTATCAAGGCGTTTTTCTTAAGGATAAAGAAGGATTATTACAGAATGCTCAAGAGGGAAAAACAAAAGCTATGCGGCACTTACGGTTTGATTCTAAAACAAAACCCAAAGCATCCCTAGTAACAAACTATGTTCTTGAAGCAATAGAAAATGCTAGAGAAGGTAAAAAAGTTAAAGTAGTGAGGAAAAGTACCAATGTTGTCCTTCCGCAGATACTTAAAGAAGCATTGCAAGAGAATGAAAATCTATCTGAAAAATTTGAAAGTCTAACCCAAGCAAAACGTAGGGATTATGCTAACTATATAGCAGAAGCAAAACAAAAAGCAACCAAAATTAAAAGGCTAGAGCGCTGTGTGCCCTTGATACTTAAAGGAAAAGCACTCTCAGACCTTTGGACAACTTCTTAACCTTATATCTTAATATGTCTGAACCAAAAACCAAAAAAAATAATCGTTCTGTAAGTGAGTTTATTGATGCTGTATCACACCTTACACGGCGTGAAGACAGTAAGGTAATTGCTTCCATAATGGGTGAGGTTACTAAAAAAGAACCCTATATGTGGGGAGATAGCATCATAGGTTATGATGAGTATCACTATGTGTATGCTTCTGGCAAAGAGGGTGACTGGCCTATGATAGGTTTTTCTCCTCGCAAACAAAATTTAAGTTTATACATAATGCCCGGCTTCGGTATTATTGAAGATCTTCTACCTTCCTTAGGTAAACATAAGACGAGTAAGGCTTGTCTCTACATCAATAAACTAGCAGATGTTAATATGGATGTCTTAAAAAGTATAATTAAGAGATCTTATGACCATATGTGCGACAAGTATCCCTCTTAAGAAAATATAAAGGACATACAACCTGTCTTCCAGGTGAGAAATACTGCGATTTTAGAATTACATCTCATACACTGTAAAGCTGTTTTGATAAAATAATCAGGTGTAGTGTAACACATTGTAAGAAAAGACTACTTATTACCAACTAAGCCACTAACCATTGGACAAAGCAACTGAAGAAAAATTTGTAACCCTTCTTGAGGAGAATCAAAATATTGTACACAAAATCTGCAGATTGTATACTAACAATCGAGATCAACACAATGATTTGTTTCAAGAAATAACAATCCAACTTTGGCGAGCATTTCCTAAGTTTAGAGGTGATTCTAAGTTTAGTACATGGATGTATCGAGTAGGATTAAATACGGCCATTACATTATACCGTAAGTCTAAAAGATCCATACAGACACAAGATTTTGATTCTGTTATGTTCAAAATATCATCTGAGGAATATGATGATACTATTGAGCAGCAATTAAAGTTAATGTACAGCGCTGTAAAAGAACTTAATGATATTGATAAAGCCCTGGTGTTTCTCTATCTAGAGGATAAAAATTATAGTGAGATTTCAGATACGCTAGGAATCACTGAGGTAAATGCAAGAGTAAAAATGAATAGAGTGAAGAAAAAGCTCAAGAAAATATTAAATCCATAATCTTATGGTTGATGAATTAGATTTGCTAAAAAAAGATTGGCAAAAACAAGAACAAACGCTCCCACATTACACTAAGGGAGATTTATACCCTATGCTACTTAAGAAATCATCTTCTGTAGTAAAATGGATATTACTTATAAGTATTGCAGAGTTTGCCGTGTGGATCTTACTCACTTTTGGTATTAAACTTACCGGTGATGATGCTTCTAATGTAAAATCTGTGATAGGAGATTCTGTAGAATACATTTCTACTGGTATCCATCTCGCAGCCCTCATCTTTTTTATAGGTTGGTTTTATAAAAACTACAAGAAAATTGAAAATACAGACTCCCCAAAAATTTTGATGCAAAACATCTTAAATACTAGAAAAACTGTAAAATATTATATATGGTTTAACATCATATTCTTGGTTGTAGGTTCTGTGAGTGCATTTGTACTTATAGAAACAACACACCCAGAATTCCTATCAGCAGATAGTTTATTTCTCGCTGTTATAAGTCTTATTTTAATCCTTGCAGTCGCTATTGGTATTCTATTACTTATCTATAGATTACTATATGGAAGACTTTTAAAGAGGCTTAGAGCAAATTATAATGAGTTAAAGAAATTAGAAATTTAGCATTCTTTATTTCACAAAAAAAAGCGAGCGTAACTTGACAAGTTACGCTCGCTTTTTCTTTTAGAAAAGGTAGTGTGAGTTTAGTACTCCCACTTTCTTGTCTTATTAAGTGCTTCTTCTGCTTCTATTTCTTCAGTTGGAATTACCTTTAAAAATGAAGGGTGTTGCTCGATCGCAAACTCCAATTGCTCTACAATCTTCTCTACAGAATCATTTTCATAATCAATTTCTAAAGGCTCTTTTACTTCAAAAGATTGAAGTATACCACGCTTTTTAATACGAAGTCCTTTTTTATCAAAACTTCTTCTAAAGCCATCTATAACAATGGGTACCACAATGGGTTTATAATTTTTAATAATATGTGCTGTACCCTTTCTTATAGGTTTCCAAGGCTTTGTCGTTCCTTGAGGAAACGTAATCACCCAGCCATCCTCAAGAGCAATACCAATGTTCTCAGTATCCTTAAAATTTACCTCACGGTCTATTTCTTTACCTTTCTCTCTCCAAGTTCTACTTACCGTAATAGCTCCTGCATATGCAAAAATACGAGGTAAAAGCCCCGTTTTCATTGTTTCGCCAGCGGCAACGTAATAGATATTGAGTTTTGGATTCCAGAGATATCCTATATTTTTTATAGAATCTTCTCGACCACTCAAACTAGCATTAAAGACGTGAAACATAGCCACTACGTCGGCAAAATAGGTTTGATGGTTTGATACAAATAGTACATTACGCTCTGGAAGGTTTTTCAGTATTTCAGAACCTTCAATTTGTAACTCGTTAAAACCACGGTATCGTCTGTGCGTAAGTGCTCCTGCGATTCTAATAAGCCAGCGTTTCAAAAAGAGTATATGTCCAAATGGATTTTTCTTAAATAGCCCCATTTATAAGTTTAAAGTTGGATGTGTTTGAGTTCGCTTTCGCGAAAGCGATCTTGGTTACAAACAGCCTGTAAATATACAAAAGGTACTACAATTTTGTGGACTCAATAAGTAGGGATCGTACCTCATTAAGCATCATTGCAGTAGCACCCCAAACTATGTGACCTTGTAGTTTATATGCAGGTACTTCTAAATCATCCATATAGGAAGTAGACAGTCGCTGGGTTGTAAGACAATCATCAGATAAAAACTCATTGAGTTTTACAGGTATCAATGCCTCCACTTCAAGCTCTTGAGCTTTAAATCTGGGGGTATCCTCTAAGTATCCCATAAATGATTGAACCCAAAAATTACTGGGAGGTATATAAATATTTGTAAGTTCTTTAATAACTTTTATATCCTTTTGGGGCACACCTACTTCTTCTTCGGTCTCTCTCAGGGCGGTGTGCATTAGATCTCTATCATCACGCTCTACTTTACCTCCAGGAAAACCCACTTGGTTAGAATGTACTCCTTTGTAAGTCTTGCGTAAAATGAGAATGATCTCTGTCTCTCCCCTGCTGTCTGGATAAAAAAGAGACATCACCCCCGCCTGCCGAGGTTTACGCTTAGAGATATCTACTTCTTGTAGTTCTTTTACTCTTGCGAGAGGTGCCATCTCTAGCTGAACTTCACGTCCTGGAAGTGGTAGATTTCTTATTTTTGAAATGAGTTCTAAAAATGATTCAAACTTCATATATGCGTACGTATCTCTGGTTGATTATTGCAGTTACCTTTTGCACAAGTTGTCAAGATAAGCAATCCCAAAATAAAAAAGTCCCTCCAAAAACTATAAAGAAAGACACCATAAGTGCTCAAAAAGAAGTCACTCAAGAAGACCCATCTGTACCCGATATGGGAACGATTAAAAATCCTACAATAAAAGGTCAAGAGGAGGTAATCGACTACTTTACAGCCTATGGTAAAAGCAACCCTGAAACAAGAGTAAAAATTACCACACGCTTTGGAGATATTGAGGTCAAACTTTTTGAAGACACACCATTACATAGAGCAAACTTTATTATGCTCGTAAAAAATGGTTATTTTAATACAACGCAATTTCATCGGGTCTCTCCTAATTTTGTGGTACAAGGTGGTAACAACGATACACAAGGGACGGCGCGCAATAGAGCTAGCTTTGGGAGTTATTTATTACCTAATGAGGCAAATCCCAAGCATACACACGTACGCGGAGCATTTTCATCTGCAAAGTATACCGAACAAAATATAAGTAACGCCTCTGCTCCTTTTGAGTTCTTTATCGTACAGCCTCAACGCGGGGCGCACCATCTTGATGGAGCGCATACGGTTTTTGGCCAGGTTGTAAAAGGAATGGACGTGGTAGATGAGATTAACAAACTGGAAGTAGATGGTAGCGAGTGGCCTCTAGCTAATGTATATATGAATATCGAAATTATCGAATAATCTAAGGCTTACTAGCGCTTGTAGCTCGCTGTCGTATCGCTTCAAATATAAGAATTCCCGCCGCCACAGAAACGTTCATGGAGTCTATTTGACCTCTCATAGGTATTTTTATATTGGCCCCTATCTCCCGCCACGCTTCTGTGAGTCCAGTCGCTTCTGTACCCACAACAATTGCACAAGATTGCCTGTAATCTTGTGATGCATAATCTTGAGCATCTTGTAAAATGGCGCTGTAAACAGAAATGTTTCTGTCCTTGAGAAAAGTAATAACCTCAGCTGTTGTAGCCATACCAATTTGGGTAGTAAATACACAGCCCACACTTGATCTTATAATGTTTGGGTTATACAAATCGGTTTTGGGATTTGCTATGATGACGGCATCTACCCCTGCAGCATCTGCTGTTCTCAAAAGAGCCCCTATATTGCCAGGTTTCTCTGGTGCTTCGGCAATTAAAAGTAATGGGGAATCCGATAGTTCCAGTTGTGATAAGGTATTATTTTTTGCTTTCGCGAAAGCGATAACTCCCTCCGTCCCTGCTCTGTAGGCAACCTTCTGGTATACCTCTGAGGTCAAGCTTATAATCTCCACAGGATCTTTTACCATAGATCCAACAGACGCCTCTGAGACAAGCTGCTCGTTATAATATATAGACTGTATAGTGTAACCCCCTGCTATTGCCAGCTCAATCTCACGTTTTCCCTCAATTAAAAAACCTCCTTCCTTCTTACGCACACGAGATTTTTCTTGTAGTTGTAGGAGGAGCTTGATGGTAGGATTCTGAAGACTTGAGATATGTTTAACCATAGTACAAATATACGATTGTGACATAGGGACTAAAAACAAATTCCCAATGGTATGGGATACGCTCTAATCGTGCTGATGAATAGAAAATTAGTGAATAACGGTTTTACAACAGCTTAAACTATTAATTATCAATGCCATACACCTAATACTCATTGCTTAAACATTCTAAGGTTTATAGGATTTTCTATGCGATATTGACTTCAATAAGATAGTTTTACACTTTTGATTTTTAAAAGTTACTTATCTATCTGCAATCTATGATTTATTATAGTCTCAATAAAATGGCGCCCTCCACTAGTTTTGACCAAGCCGTTATAAATGGTATAGCACCAGACAAAGGACTTTATTTTCCAACGGAAATTCCTCAACTTTCAGATACATTTTGGAACACTATTCAGGATCAACAGGATGAGGACATTGCCTTTGCTATTATGAAACCATTTGTAGGCGATACGATGAGTGATGCTGCCCTCAAAGGTGTAATTGCAGATGTACTATCATTTGACTTTCCATTAGTTACCATAGAAGATAATATTGCGGCCTTGGAGCTCTTTCACGGTCCAACCATGGCATTTAAGGATGTGGGGGCGCGTTTTATGGCACGCTGCTTAGGCCATTTTTTAAAAGAAAAAAACCAAAAAGAGGAAGTTACCGTTCTAGTAGCCACCAGTGGCGACACTGGAGGCGCAGTGGCCAAAGGATTTTATAAAATTCCAGGGATTAAAGTGGTAATCCTTTACCCCTCTGGTAAAGTGTCTGATGTACAAGAGAAACAACTTACCACCTTAGGTGCAAACATTACTGCACTGGAAGTTCAAGGCACTTTTGATGATTGCCAAGCAATGGTAAAAAAAGCTTTCATTGATAAGGATATTACAGACCAGCGCCAACTTACCTCCGCAAATAGTATAAATGTTGCCCGATGGCTACCACAATCTCTTTACTACGTACTCACTTATAAGAAGCTTAAACAGCTGGGTAAAACGGATAAGCTTGTCTTCTCTGTCCCTAGTGGAAATTTTGGAAACATCTGTGCTGGAATGGTTGCGCATTTAATGGGAATGCCTGTACATCACTTTGTAGCTGCAGTTAATAGTAATACGACCATCCCTAGGTTTATGAAAACTGGTACTTATGATCCAGTAGAAACAATCCCCACAATAAGTAACGCTATGGATGTAAGCGATCCTAGCAACTTTGTTAGAGTACTCAGATTATTTGAAGACAGCTTAGAACTACTTTCAAAAAAGTTCTCATCGTATTCCTATTGTGATCGTGCAACGAGAGGTACCATCCATACACTTCATACACAACACAACTATATAGCAGATCCACACGGCGCTATTGGCTATTTGGGACTTAAGGCTTATTTAAAAGATCATCCAGAAGCGTATGGGGTATTTCTAGAGACTGCTCACCCTGTAAAATTTCTCCCCTCCGTCGCTCCTATTGTTGGAGAGATTGAGTTGCCAGAACAAATACAAGAACTAAACAATAGAGATAAAGTAACCATACCTATCCAAACGTATGATGACTTAAAGCAGTACTTATTGCGTTAATACGCTTTCGCGAAAGCATATATCGCATCTTTCATTTTGAAATAGTAACTTTCGTTCTTGAATATCTACGTATCTAAAGTTATGAAAAACACTATTCTCAGCCTTTTACTGCTATATTCTTCTTTAGGCTTTACTCAGGAAGTATCTCCTGAGGTGCTCGACGCGTTTGATGCAGAATCACATACTTTTGAAGACAAACAACTTCCTTACAGAATATTATATCCAGATAATTTTGATAGTACAAAGTCCTATCCCCTCCATGTCATTTTGCACGGGTCTGGTGAGCGCGGTGATGACAATAAATTGCAATTAATACACGGAGGTGAACTTTTTATAGAAAAGAACAAACAATATCCTGCGATTGTAATTTTCCCACAGTGTCCTAAAGATGATTATTGGGCAGATGTTAATGTTACACGAGAAGGTCCAGAGAACGTATTTTCCTTTCCAGAAAAACCTAAAAAAACGTGGGCAATGAGAGCGCTTATATCCTTGGTAGACACTATACTTGATAAGGATTATATAAATAAAAATCGGGTTTATCTAGGAGGATTATCTATGGGAGGTATGGGTACCTTTGAGTTATTGTACCACAAGCCGCAAACATTTGCAGCTGCAACACCTATTTGTGGTGGAGGTTATCCTTCTGGAACTTCAAGGTGGGCTACAAATACGCCCGCTTGGGTTTTTCACGGTGAGGGCGATGCGGTTGTTCCCGTGCGATACTCACAACTTATGGTAGAGGCATTGCTTCGCGAGGGAGCCTCGCCCCGTCTCTCTATATATCCCAATGTGAATCACGATAGCTGGACAAATGCATTTGCAGAGCCTGACTTTTTCCCGTGGATTTATAGCCAGTCTAAAAATGATAAAAATGAAGAGGAAACAGAAACTGTTGCGGAAGACTGTACACCAGAATGGCTTAAATTTTCTGAAAATACATTACTAAAAAAGTTTGAAGTTGAAAATAATGTGCTAAAATCTATGAATAACACCAATCGAATAATTTTCTTGGGAGATTCTATCACAGAAGGATGGGAAACAAGTAGCCCAGAGTTCTGGAAACAACACCCTAATTACATCAATCGAGGTGTAGGAGGTCAAACGACTCCCCAAATGTTAGTTCGTTTTAGAAAGGATGTATTGGATTTAAAACCTGAAAAAGTAATCATACTTGCAGGTACTAATGACATTGCTGGGAATACAGGATTTACTTCTTTAGAAACAATTTTTGAAAACATCAAAACAATGTCTGAGCTTGCTACGTATCACAACATTGAGGTAGTGCTATGCTCTGTATTACCCGTTTTTGACTATCCTTGGAAACCAGGACTTCAGCCTGCTAA
>CAWUIT010000091.1:0-10167 GCA_963922345.1 uncultured Dokdonia sp.
TTAAGGAATCCACTTTTTTTCAAAATTGGGGGCTCTTTTTTCTAAAAATGCATTTCTGCCTTCTACAGCTTCATCTGTCATATACGCCAGACGTGTTGCTTCTCCAGCAAAAACTTGTTGACCTACCATACCATCATCAGTTAGGTTCATTGCAAACTTGAGCATTTTTATCGAAATTGGTGATTTTGCCAGAATTTCTTGTGCCCACTCATATGCCGTAGCCTCCAATTCATTGTGTGGGATAACTGCATTTACCATTCCCATCTCGTACGCTTCTTGTGCACTATAATTTCTACCAAGGAAGAAAATCTCTCTTGCCTTTTTTTGACCTACCATTTTTGCGAGATAAGCACTTCCATAACCTCCATCAAAGGAAGTGACATCTGCATCTGTCTGTTTAAAAATTGCGTGCTCTTTACTTGCTAGCGTGAGATCACAAACCACGTGAAGACTGTGACCACCTCCCACTGCCCACCCAGGGACAACTGCTATGACAGCCTTAGGCATAAAACGTATAAGACGCTGGACTTCAAGAATATTTAATCTGTGATACCCATCTTCTCCTACATACCCTTCTTTACCTCGTGCCTTTTGATCTCCACCTGAACAAAAACTATAGATACCATCCTTACTTGATGGCCCCTCTGCAGAGAGCAGTACAACACCTATAGATGTATCCTCATTTGCATCATAAAAAGCATCGTATAACTCCTTTGTAGTTTGCGGCCTAAACGCATTGCGTACATCGGGTCGATTAAATGCAATTCTTGCAACTCCGTTGCTCTTTTTATAGGTGATATCCTGATATTCTTTGGCAGTTTTCCAGTTTGGCTTTTCCATAAAATACTATTTTAGCGTAAAAATAAATCTTTATTACTAGACCTATGAAAAAAGTACTGCTAAGTGTTGTAATAGTTTTTGCTTTCGCGAAAGCGTTCTATGGACAAGAGTCAACTACATCTCCGTACCTCTTTACAGATGTTATTGATTTGCACACAACACCCGTACTAAGTCAAGGTGTAACAGGTACCTGCTGGAGTTTTAGTACGTCTTCGTTTTTAGAAAGTGAGATTTATAGACTTACAGGTAAGGTGGTAGATCTTTCTGAAATGTATACAGTGCGCAATACATATCCACTCAAGGCTGAAAATTATGTAATGCGTCAAGGTAAAGCTCAGTTTTCTGAAGGTGGTCTTGCTCACGATGTTCTCAATAATGTCAAGTATTTTGGGCTTGTACCCAACAGTGCTTACTCTGGATTAAGCGATGAAGGTGATGCTCATAATCATGCAGAGATGGTAGCTGTTTTAAAAGCGATGCTTGACACTTATATAGAGAATCCAGGTAGAATGTTGAGCAAAAAATGGAAACCTGCGATTAATCAAGTGCTTGATGTGTATCTGGGCAAAAATGTTTCAACCTTTACGTATGATAACAAGATCTATACTCCTAGAGAGTTTGCTACATCTTTAAACATAATCCCAGAAAATTATGTGACTTTAACGTCTTTTTCCCATAATCCCTTTTACGATTCATTCATTTTAAATATTCCTGATAATTTTTCAAATGGTGAATTTTACAACATCCCTCTTGATGAGTACGTAGCGACTATTGATAATGCTTTAAACAAAGGCTATACCGTAACCTTAGATTGTGATGTGAGTGAAGCCTCATTTTCATCAAGACACGGGGTTGCTGTAATACCTGCTGGAGATAATAAAAAGATTGCGCTGTTGGGTCCAGAAAAGGAACAAAGCATCTCACAAGAATTACGGCAAACAGAGTTTGAAAACTACAATACCACAGACGATCATCTTATGCATATTGTAGGAGTTGCAAAAGATCAAAATGGGACAAAGTATTATAAAGTAAAGAACTCTTGGGGAACTCAAAGTGATCGAACCAAGTATGACGGTTATATTTATATGAGTGTTCCTTATTTGAAACTAAAAAGTATTTCGGTTCTCTTGCACAAGAATGCTTTACCCCTTTCTTTAAAGAAAACTCTTAAGCTATAATTTTTAAGCACATCTCGTTATAATACACAAAATAATCGATAAAATACATTATTGATCATTTGTAAACTTCCCATTATTCATTTATCTGTCCTTTTATGGAGTAATTATAACTTTGTTATTCATTTAATAAATGTGGGGATTTATGCGTATAAATGAATTACTGCTCGATCAAGAAGTAGAAAAAGTGTATCACTTAGATATAGGCACTTTAAATTTCTTTTCAAACTATTTAGTCTCAGAGATTAATGAGGGCGTTACCCTTGGTGCAAAAAATATAGTTAAAATCACAGATCTTGTTAAAAATCATTTTGATGAAAGTGACATCTTTGGATATATTTCAAATAGAATTAATCCTTATGCCATTATCCCAACAGATTTGCATTTAATGTCTAATGGTTTTAAATCACCACCTAAAATAGCCATTGTCAATTATTCTCAACGAGCTTTACAAGTTGCAGGATATGAACGTAAGTTTTGGCCTACCGGCGTTTCTTTTTTTAGAAATCTACCACTTGCAGTTTCGTGGGTATCCAATGAGGTATCGCTGGTCAAGTCTTAGATTAAATACTACTAAAATTGTTAATCAATAAGATGTATTCCATCTTCTTTAATTAAAATTTTACGATCTCTATATAATGTTCCAATTGCTTTTTTAAAACTTTTTTTACTAAGTCCTAGCTGGTTTTGTATCTCTACAGGATCACTCTTGTCGTGTAAAGGCATAAAACCATCATTGGCTTGTAATTCTTCAAAGATATATTGAGCATTAGGCTCTATGCTTTTATACCCTTCTTCTTGAAGAACAAGATCAATTTTTCCATCTGGGCGTACTTTTTTTACCCAAGCCTCTAATTTATCACCTGTTCTAATATCTTCAAAGATATCTTCTTTGTATATGAGACCTTTATGCTTACTATTTACGATCGCATTTGCACCACGATCTGTAATATGAGAAATCAAAATATCAACTTTATCAAATTTTTTGACCTCAACGTTATCATTTGAAAGATATTTCATCGTTTTGCTAGTAGCAGCAAGACGATTTGTCTTTTCATCAAGATACATATACACGATGTACCAACTTCCTACTTTCATAGGTCTAGCTTGTTGAGCAAATGGAACAAAGAGTTCCTTTTCTAATCCCCAATCTAGAAAGGCACCTACTTCATTTACAGCAGTACATCGTAAGTAGCCAAAGTCATTAAGTTCTATATACGGTTTAAGTGTAGTGGCTACGGGTCTCTCCTCGTGATCTAAGTAAACATAAACATTGAGTTCGTCCCAAATTTTATACTCTTCTGGAACGTACTTGTTGGGTAATAAAACATCGTCACCTGCCTCATTAGAAAGAAAAAGCCCTGGCTCTGTCTCTCTATCTATTCTCATAATATGATACTTCCCTATCTCTAACATAATATTTTGTAAAATGCAAAAATACAATTACTGGGCATAAAAAAACGCCTTGATGTGAGTCAAAGCGTTCTTAATATGATTATTGAGTAGTTTATTTATAAACAGACTCTTTTTTGAAATGCTTGGTAAGCATATAATAAACAACCGCGCGGTATTTATTGCGATTAGACTTCCCATAAGTTTCTAGTACGCTGTCTATTGCTTTATCAAGATCTGCACTATCCTTAAGGCCTAATTTTTTAATCAAAAAGTTATTTTTAACGGTTGCAATTTCCGCCTCAGAACCTCCTGAAACTGTAGATGAATCCTTATTATAAATTGACGGACCACATCCTATTGTCACTTTAGTTAGAAGGTCCATGTCTGGATTCATACCGCATTTGTTTTTTAAATCATCTGCATACTTTGCGATGAGTTCTTCTCTTTTGCTCATAATTACGTAGTTACTTGTTGATTAATTTTGAAAATACTCCTTAAAGATAAACAAAAAGTTAAACTCTCTTAAAAAATTATCATCTGATAAATTCAAAATAATTGAGTAGCACTTTATCGTTCATTTTGCGCGGCGTATAGATTTCTAATAAAGTAGGTTGATCATGAGGTGCATATAGTTCTGCTTTCGCGAAAGCGCACTCCTCCTCGTTTACAGCTTTTAAGTATTTAAACCCATACATCTCGCAGAGTTGCGATGCGGAAAGGTCGTGGGTTGTTTCAAAAAATTGATCAAAACCAGCAGTGTTCTTATCTCTATTAGGTAATATTCTGAAAATACCGCCGCCACCATTATTAATCACTATTACTTTAAAATTACTAGGTATGTAAGAATTCCAGAGCGCGTTGCTGTCATAAAAAAAACTCAAATCACCAGTGATGAGTGTTACCATTTTATCCCTTGCCATAGCAGCACCTATTGCTGTGCTCGTACTACCGTCTATCCCACTTGTACCTCTATTACAGTATACTTCTAATGTTTTATTTACATCAAATAACTGAGCGTATCTCACCGTACTACTATTGCCTAATTGCAAGATGCTGTGATCTGGCACAACCGATAGTATGTGGTCAAATGCTTTAAAATCACACCACTCCATATTTTCTAGATAAACATTATGAAGATGATCTCTCTTTGCTCTAATAGAAAGCCAATCGCTCTGGTAATTACTTTCTATAGGCTTTGTGAGGTGCTCTAGCTTTCTCAAGAATTCAGATGGCGTAGTTTCAAAATGTCTATTGAGACAAAAATAAGTATCATACGCTTTCTTCACATCTACGTGCCAGTGCTCTTGTGGCTGGAAATTACGCAAAAAAGCTTTTACTTTTTTTGAAACAACCATTCCCCCAAAAGTGAGTAAAATCTCAGGGCGTAGCTTTTCAAAACCTTCCTCATCTAGACTACCTATGATATTATCTATCCTAGTAAAAAAATTAGGATGGATCACGTTTGAGGTCGTCTCGGTAAAAACTAACACGCTAGGATCCTTACCAAGTAAGTCCAATAAATCTTGATCTATCTCATTAGGATTCTGCACTCCTATTAAAACCAACTTTCTAGTGGCATTGTTCCAAACCTTAGAATACGGCTTTAACTCATCACTTGTAATATGAGTGCCTATGTTTTGAGGGTCTATCTCTATGGGTGTTGCTGTAACTACCTCTGTCATCTCATATAATGGCTCATAGAAAGGGACATTAATATGCACAGGGCCTGACTGTTCTATAGCGATATTAAGAGCTTTATTAATCTCTTGATCATTATGGCGCTGGCTCTCTTTTATTTTTTGAGCAATTTTGGGATCTGTAATCTCACTACCAGGCACTATCTCCGAATATAAATTTGCAGAATATAAAATGTGGTTTTCAAAGACATTTTTTTGCCTTATGGTCTGTCCATCTCCTATATCTATACGTTCTATAGGTCTATCTGCACTTAGTGCCACAAGTGGTATATCACTATAAAAAGCCTCACTTATTGCTGGATAATAATTGAGTAGGGCACTTCCAGAAGTACATAAAAGGGCTACGGGTTTTCCCGTTTGCTGTGCAATCCCTAGTCCTACAAAGGCAGCGCATCTTTCATCTACGATGCTATATGCTTTTATCTTAGGGTTTTTAGTAAATTCTATCGTAAGGGGAGCATTGCGTGATCCTGGAGAAATAACCACAGTGTTTATGCCTTTACTAAGACATAGGTGAACAATGGATTGCGCAACTGGGATTTTAGAGTGCATCATTACATGTAAAAATACAGTTTCTACTTTTGAGAATCACTTAAACTGATTTCAGATATTATGGTTAACACATATTTATGATACTCAAAGTACACTGCGCATCGTTTGTAATTTATTAACTGTCTCTTGCCACTCATCCTCTGGTTTACTAGACCCAGTAATACCACCACCCACATAGAGATTAACTCCTTGTGCATCTATCTCTAGACATCGAAGGTTTACAAATAAATCTGTGCTTTTTTTTACTGCTGTAAAAGCGAGATTTTCAACATTACGGTTTGTATTTGCTCTTCTTATTTCTGATTTTATATTGAGTTCGCCTAAAAAGCCTGTGTAGTAAGAGCGACTATACCCTTCATTAGAATGTATGAAGTTACGAGCTTTATCGCGCGGCAAGCCACAAACTGCTGGCGTGGGATGTAGTGTTTTTATAATACTTTGAAGACTAGCGGCATCACTATCTATGGTGGCATTAATATCAGTCCTAAGGTGTAACAGTGACCCTGCTTTGTAGGTATATGTGTCCGAGTGTTTGATAGTACTTACTAAACCACTCAAATTCTCTAAGATGGCATCTGTGACAAATTCTTGCTCTTCTTGCTCTTTTCTACCCCATTTTACCTCTTTATTATCAATCGCTTTTTGAGTTCCAGCGAGTGCCATGGTATGTAATCTATTATTTTTTAAGGAAAGTAACACCTCTGGAGTTGCCCCCAACCATAGCCCCACTTTTGGATGATACCAACAGTAGGTAAATGCTGTAGGATATAACGACAGGAGCCGTTGAAATATACTAATTGGAGTTTCTCTTGATGTATTTATTTTTTGCTTTCGCGAAAGCACAACCTTTTTAAGATCTCCTCTATTAATCTCGCTAATTGCCTTATTAACAAGTTGTATATGATTTTCTCGTTGCGTGCTTTCTATATTAAAATTAGATGCATTAAAATCTGTAGAACCAGCTAATTGATTTTCAGTATAGTTGAATGTTTGTTTTACCGAGTCTCCTTGTGGTATCAAAATAGATTCCAAGGATCTATTATCAAATGGAGAAAAGACAAAGCCGCTCTCTGAATAATCTATAGTTTGATGCAAAGTTGCATCTTCTTGTAAAAAAGAGACCACCAGCTGTGTATTAGGTTTACTATATACTACGAATGGCAGGGCATCGTCAAAATGATTTTGAAGATTTTTAAAAAAGTCGTGCTGTTCCATCATTTTTTAGGCAAAGCGATGGTTGTTAATTTACACTTTGAGATAAGCTTATCATCCTCATCTACCACATCAATATTCCATAATTGCGTAGTTCTCCCTTTATGAATGAATGTAGCCTTAGCATATACCATTCCGTCCTTTTTACTCTTAACGTGATTTGCAGAAATCTCTATACCCCTTATTGTATAAGCGCTGTCTAAAAACATAAAACTTGCCGCACTACCTACACTCTCTGCTAAAGCTACCATTGCTCCTCCGTGTAAAACCCCATCGGGCTGGTGGACTCTGGGCGTGACTGGCATTTGAGCTACTAAATAATCTTCACCAAAATCGATATATTCTATTGCAAGCGTTTCCATCAATGTATTTTTGCAACTTTCTGCTAGGCGTGCTAAAATTTCTTTTTTGCTATGCTTCATAAAAGGGTGTTAAACAAAAGAAGTCCGAAAACTATTTCTAGTCAAATTTCGTTAATATTGCAGACAAAATCCCATATTATGATTAAAAAGACAATTGCTTTTACATTACTAATACTATTAGTAGTGTCCTGTGATAAAATAGATGATTTGACAAAATTTGACATTGATTACACGACAACCTTTACTATCCAGTCTTCTACCATACTAGGTACTCCGCTAGATATAATTACTCCAGAAACAACAACTAATTCTGAATCTGAATTTGAGAATAACAACACTAATGCAGATCTGGTTGAAAGTGTTAAACTCACAGTTTTACGTTTAGATTTACAGTCGCCAGATTCCGGAGATTTTGACTTCTTAAACGAGATTTATATTTACATCACTGCAGATGGTTTGCCAGAGCAGCTTATTGCTTCAAAAATCGCTATTCCAGAAAATGGTACAAAAACACTAGAATTAGACGTTGAGAATGTAGAATTGAAGTCTTATATACAAGGAGATTCATATAGACTACGTACTGAAACAGTTACTGACCAGACTATAGAAAGTGATCACCAGATTGAAGTCTATACTAGATATAGAGTAGACGCTAAGATTTTGGGAGTTTAATAACAAATCAAATCTCTTCTCATTGTAAAATGTGTTGTATTTTTAAAGTGCAACACATTTTGCCATGAAAGTTAAAGTACTTGAAAACAAGCGAGCAAAACTCCTTTCTTTAGAAAACTATCACTATCGTGATCTGCTACCTCTCTCTCGTGAGGTAGATTTAAATGCCTATGGTGGTTCTGACATCTCCTCTGGCCCTAAATTAAGAATGTACCTTAAGGATGCTCTGGCTCGAAGAGAGGCAGGTACAGCTCTTCCTTTTATTATATTTGATAAGCAATATTGCAAGTTTGCTGGGTCTACACGATTTGGCAATATTGATAAGGTGAATAAGGTTGTTCATATAGGCTGGACTTGGCTTGGTGAAGATTTTCGCGGAAGCGGTCTCAATCAACATATTAAATTTTTAATGCTCCGTTATGCTTTTGAAAAGCTACGATATGAGCGTGTTGAGTTCCGCATCGATGAGCGAAATGAGCGATCTCGCAAAGCCGTCGAAAAGCTAGGCGCTACTTTAGAAGGAATTTTACGTAAAGATATTATTACTAAAAACGGAAGAAGACGTAACTCCTGCTGTTATTCTATCTTAAGAGATGAGTGGTATGAAATAAAAGATACTCGATTTGTAGAAGTTTTAGGTAAAAAACGTTTACCTGCCGGAAAAGCTGTCTAACAAGGTTACCTTTTTGATTTAAACGGCAACATTTACAAATTCACACCGGACAGTTCCATCATCGTCAATATGAGTGAGGGATACTTCTTGTATTTCATTAACTAGAAAAGGATCCCAAGGCGCTTTTACCTTAACGTAATTCTCAGTAAATCCATAAATGTATCCTTCTTTATTCTCTCCCTCAAATAATACGGTACGATTAGTTTGTAATTGAGACTCATAGAAAGCTCTTCGCTTTTTTGCCGAAAGGCCTCTCAACATTTTACTGCGCTTACTTCTTACATTTTTAGAAACCTTATGAGCCATACTTGCAGCTGGCGTATTATCACGTTCTGAATATGAAAATACGTGTAGATATGAAATCTCTAAATCATTTAAGAAATTATAAGTTTCAATAAAATCATCATCGCTCTCCCCTGGAAAACCTACGATTACATCTACTCCAATACAGGCGTGGGGCATTACTTCCTTAATTTTCTTCACTCGATCAACATACAGCTCGCGCTGATAGCGTCTCCTCATTAGCCCTAAGATTTTATTACTACCACTTTGCAAAGGAATGTGAAAATGCGGTACAAAGCTACGTGATTGAGCCACGACTTCTATAGTTTCATTTTTAAGCAAATTAGGCTCTATAGATGATATTCTGAGTCTTTCTATACCATTGACTTTATCTAGTTCTTTTACTAGTTCTAAAAAAGTATGTTTGTGTCTTTTATTACCAAACTCTCCTTTTCCATAGTCACCTATATTTACACCGGTAAGGACAATCTCTTTAATATCTTGTGCTGCAATTTTTGATGCATTATCTAAAACATTTTCTAATGTATCACTTCGAGATATTCCTCTGGCTAATGGAATTGTGCAGTATGTACATTTATAATCACAACCATCTTGCACTTTTAAAAAGGCTCGTGTGCGATCACCTATAGAGTAGGAACTTATATAAAAATCTGCATCTTGTATATCACACGCGTGTACAGCTGCATCACCAGATCGATCTGGATTGTCTAGTAAGTCGTTAATATAGGTTGTGACATTGAACTTTTCTGTTGCTCCAAGAACAAGATCTACTCCATTAACATCTGCTAGTTCTTCTGGCTTTAATTGGGCATAGCAACCTACGGCCACAGTGACTGCCTCTGGATTTACTTTTTGAGCTTGCTTTACAATAGATTTAAATCGTTTGTCTGCATTTTCTGTGACACTACAGGTATTAATCACATATACATCTGCCATTTGATTAAACTCAACTTTTTCAAAACCTTCATTACTGAAGCTACGAGCAATCGTGCTGGTTTCTGAAAAATTGAGCTTGCAGCCAAGTGTATAAAAAGCAACCTTTCTTGTAGTAGACATTAACTATATTTGCTTGTCACGTAGACACATTTAAAATCGCGCAAAGATACTCACTATCACTCTTTCTAGAAAATTGAAAAAAAGCACTTACCTTAATTTCTTTACGTTTTTTATTATTAGCATCATTGCGTTTACGCTAAGTTGCACAACAAAAAAGAGTACTGATAAAAGTAATCTCGTCTTTCGTTATAATGAGCAGTATCAAATATCTACATTAGACCCTGCTTTTG
>CAWUIT010000092.1:0-10097 GCA_963922345.1 uncultured Dokdonia sp.
AAAAGTTCATTCAAGATGGAACAAGCCTAATACTCATTTTAAAACAGAAATAGGTCTTGATAATCCAACTTTGTCAAGTTTCAAAGCAGTTATTAATGGTGGCGAATTGATTTATGAAATTAATGAAAAGGAACAACCGTTTGTGCCCTTTCCATTTGAGGTATTCACATTTAAGAATGACATCAAATATAGGAAAGACGATGTTGGTTTTGTAACGGAAACAATGGGCTTGGACAGAGATAGTTTTTTTAATTTATTGAAGACAACATCATTAAAAAGTGGATTTTTTACTAATAAAGTTACCGTTAGAAATATAAGAACTCAACCCTATATTGTAGACAAAATAGATGTAATCCTTAAAGATGGAATTAAAATACCTTTTGGTGCATTATCTGGTACCGAGAAGTCCAGAGTTATTCTTGATATATTAATAAGCTATGTTACAGAATTATCCAAATATAAATCCGTTCTGTTATTACTTGATTGGGAAAAGATATATAGTTTTTCCGATGGTTCGCTTAAACCATATTTGGAGTTTCTACAAAGTTCCATAGCTCATTTTCAAACGCTTTTTGTATCTCATCGCGAGCGACCAGATTTGGATTGGACAGGTTGGGTTATAGCTAAATTATATGAAACACCCTCTGGACCCACAGTTACTCAAATTGAAAGATAATGCTATATAAAAATGAACCGCCAAAATCTTATAATTATAAAGGTTTAGATATTTTTCCTAGACTCGATTTACTCTCAAGTTACAAAATCATTGGTCATTCCTCTAAGCCTGTAGTTAGAGAAACTGAGAACTGTATTTTCTGTGATAGACCTCTAGCTGGTAATAATAAGACACATTCACACCTTATTCCAGAACTCTTCGGGAAAAATGATAGTATTAATAAATTCGAATGTGATTGTTGTAATACACAATCTGGAAAATGGGAAACATCCTTAGGTACATTCTTGACACCTATCAGGATAATGAGTAAAATAAAAGCTAAAAATGGTAAAATACCCAAATTCAAATCACGGTTGGATGGTCACGAGCGCGTGACAGAAATCTATATGGATAATAGTGGGTCACTGAAAGGTGTTCTGGGCACAGCAGACGATTTCATCATAGAATCAAATGGAACAGGCAAGCTCAAATTTAGAATAGGTAACTGCAATCCATTTAATATTTACAAAGTGTATCTAAAAATTGCGCTTTCTCTTATGCCTGATAATAAGCTCAATAAAGAAGCTTGGATGATTAAATACCTATTTGCTGATAGTGTAGATAACCATTTGTTCCCTTATATCTATCAGGTATTTCTTGACGATAAAATTATGGCTGAAAGCGTGTTTGAGCTTCGCCAATTATATGTGCAACACAAGTATCACCCACAATACTTGTTAACTGCTTATTTTGGTAAATCTATTATTCATATAGTTCTACCAATTAAAAAACCAAAGAAGAAAATTTACATAAATATGCCGCCTGTGACTGAAATTTTAAGTTCAAGAGAAAATTATGATGTAGAAAAAATTGATTTATCTGATACTTTTAACAAGAGGTGGGATATGACATTCAATGTGACAACTACAAAAAGTAATTTGAATCTTACTCAAAAATCAGGACTCAGTGATTAAACAATTTTGTAGGTCTGTTAAAAATTTATTTCGGTCGGCTACGGTTCCAGAATATATTGAAGTATTATACTTCAAGTCAAGTCCAAGTTCTAATACTTCCGTTTTCCGTTTCTTATCGGTAAATAGAAAATCTGATATAGGTAAGCCGGTCGCAAGTCTTGACGTATCGACTTGATCCCCTGAAGTTTCTTTTTTGCTGTAGAGCGCTCTTAAAGATTCCAATGAAAATCTAATATCAAGTGTAGGGATATTTTTGAGGCCATTACGTTTCAGGTCATTTCTAAAAATTATCATTTCTTTTTTACTAAACCTATGAATTTTCATAAGACGATAGATTATTGAATCAATCCAATTTACTATTTCTTCATTTTTAAAGGTATCGCCTCTCATTACAATACCATCATTTTTAAGAAGTTCATCTATTCTATCTGTAATTTTATGTGTAGTGATGGCCATAGTTGCATTGAGCATCGATTTAGCTAATTTCGGTTCCATTCGGTTGAGACCGATAGCTTTTCTCATTTGGTTTACACCCAGTACTGTCCAATCTAATAGTTCTTTACTTTTATTATTATGCACCACCATTTGGTCATATACATTCCTAACACTCATCATATTGCTGACATCACTATAAAAATAAGTATTAAGCGTCAGGTTATTTTTCCTGATTCTTGAAAAAATTAATTGAGTAACAACTAATATTTCTGACTTAAATGACAGGCCATCTGATAGCGAGTGCAAAAAATTATCGTGTTCGACTGCTTCGTCATAGCTTTTCGGCGCTGTTTCAAAGAGATGTTCGCTTGATAAAGGACAAAGGATCTTTCCCTTACTTTTTGCTGCTAATAACAATTCTTTAATTTCCCACCAAAGCTCATTTCGTTTTGCTTTGAGCATTTCGCTCACAGCAAATTGATCTAAATATATAATAATGGGACTTTTCTTAATACGTCCTGCCTTTTTAGCCAAAATATTTTTTGTTTAATATAATAAATACTAGAATTAAATAAGTATTCCTCGTCCCAAAGTCCCTTTCTGCACAGCGGTAAACCTTCCACTTCCCTACATCTTTGTATTCACAAGGTTTAGAGACCTGCCAACTATAATAAACAGTTTTATAAAAACAACCCACAAATGGCACAGAAAAATGACATCGCCTGGCAACCTATAATGTATTGCGTAGGTGCAGGAATCGCCGGCATCGCAATCGGAACACTCATCGTAGCACCGATGGTTCAAAAGATGAAGGCAAAAAAGCTTGCAGAAAAAAACAAGAAGACTGCGGCAGCCCCTACAAAAAAGGCATAGCATTTAGAGATGCGCCAGCAAGGGCTATTTATTCTTGACAACACAAAATTCCATTGTTGCAATGGACAAATCCCACAATAATGAAAGATTATAACGACGAGTTAATGCGCTACGAAGAAGACGCAGAAAACCAATACGACGATTACGACGACGGAGAAGACTTTGACGATTACGATGATGAGGACGACTTCGACACAGGCTTTGAAGGCCTAGAAGATGGTTATGATGATGAGTATGAAGACGAGTACGATGATTATGACGATTATGCAGACGAAGGCGAGTTTGAAGATGATTATGACGACTACACCGCAGCATCTGTAGGTAAGATTGATCCTAACGATCGTACGCTTACGGTGGTTATCACCAATAAATCTGGTGCTGCGGCAGAGGCCAATGTATTTGGTGGAAACCGTGAAGCAGCACAGCCTAATGGCGTGACCGTAGAGATAGAAGAATCCAGCCATAAGGAAGTACGAGAAGAGAGTAAGGCAAACCCTTTTAAGATTGCTGGGATGAAATATTCCGTGAGCAATCCGCTACAGTTTGATAATGTACTGCGTGTAGAGCGCAGGACAGCTTCAGGTTCAAAAACGACCAGAGTGTATCAACCACGTAATGCCACGTCGCCTCAAAACTTTACCCAAACGCTCATTGACGATGACAACTTCGAGATGGACGTGACGGGACAGGATTCCCTTCAGATTATGGTAGAAGATGGTGTTACAGCCGTATTCACATTTACCATTAAGGCAAGAGCAAACCTGGGCAACTTGCTCAAAGGTCAAAACGTTGCAGAACTTTCTCGTGCGCCACGTACAACAGGACTTCCACAACTAGACCTCATACGCAGTCGTAGAAAACCCAGATTAGGGCGTCCCAGACGTAGAGTGAGACGTTCTCGCAGGAGACCTGTAAGCCGTCGTCGATATGTCAGAAAACCGGTGGCGAGACGGTCCAAGTCACGCCTAGTAAGACGTAAAAGACGCTAGTTGGAGCTCCGACTTGAGTCTTGACTCTTTCCCTAATTGAGACAGCCAGAGTCACGGTTTCCCCCAAACCTAGCTCTGGCTGTTCTTTTTTAACGACACCCTATGAAACGTAACAATAACCCAAAAAATCTCGCACAGAACAGGATAGATTATATCGTGTTCCACAATACAGATGCAGCAAATAACCTGCTGTTTGACTATGGCTTTGAGAAGATAGAAAGTCAGCAACACTTGTCGCAGGCAGTTAAAGAACTGATTAAAAATAAAGGCAGAAAGGTCATAAAAGATCTTTTGGCCATCCATCCAGACAAGGCTGCGATTCTTCAAGTAAATACTGTGGTAGATGCTAAGTGTCCTGCTTGTAATAATAATGCTGTAGTTCATACTGAGCACAGTCGAAGTACGAGAGCGGAAAACTATTGTAAATCCTGCGATCATTCCAACAACACTGGCTCTGGAGATGAAGATAGTTTTTTGAGCCAATTCTCATCCTACGATGACAAGGGACTAGAGAATTATTATCAAGGCGTCGTAAAATGCTCAAACAATGCACCAGAAGATAAAAATCTTGCTCAAGAAGTACAGATGGTCTGGAACGAACTGCGTAAACGCAAGGAAAGTAAACCAGAACCAAAAACCACAACACAGGAAGATCAAAAAGGAATCCATATATCTAAGGATGAAATGTTGCTTTTAGGAGTAGTATTCATCGCTGGCGTGTTGGTAGGTGCGAGCATAAAACTTGACTTAAAAAATGGCAAATAAAACCAAACAACTTAAATACAATCAGGCGATAGATGATATCTCTTACCTGATCCTTCATTACCCACTCGAGTTGCAACAGCTTTTGCGTGTGTACGGCATCACTTTCCGTGATAGACCATCGCACAAAGCACTTATCAATGAGACCGTAGAATTGATGAAGGATGAAAATTCCGCTTTCGCGAAAGCGCTTGCCGAGCTTATCTCACAACTTGCAGGAAGAGAAGATGAATTCTGGGGAGCTGTTGCTAAAGGTGCCGTAGGAATACTGGGCGGACTTTTCAAAAAGAAGAAACGCAGAAGTTCTGGTGGTAGCAATAGCGGTGCTGCTGCGGCAGCCGCACAAGCCGCAGCAGCAAAACGAGATTTGGAGCGTCGTATGCAACAAATGCGTGAAGAACAGCGACGTCGTGATGAAGAACGACGACGAGAAGAAGCACGTCGCCGTGAAGAGCAAAAACGCAAGGAAGCCGAAGCCAAAAAGAAAACCAATATGATGCTGATGATAGGTGGCGGCGTAGTGGTTCTCGGGATAGGAGCAGCGATATTAATGAAGTCTAACCAGCCACCGATGCCATATGGCGGTCAGCGTCCACAAATGCCACAACAGCTATGACAAACACATTTGCATTAACAGATTATGACGTGTACGATGATGAAAGCTATGATAGCTTCAGGCGTGGTCGTAGAAAAATAAGAAGACAACGTAGGAAGTCCAGAAGGCTTACAAGACGCTCTAAGAGAAAAATCAAAAGAGCACCGAAACGTAAAATTTTGAGACGTCGGCCTATTATAAAAGGACGACCGAGACCAGTAAGGAGAAAGAAAGTGGTACGCAAAAAGCTACCGTCCAAAGTTCCTGTAAGTATTCTGATTCCAAAGGGAACACCCATAAAATCTAAAGTTCCGAGCAAACCCATTTTTAAGCCTACGCTGGTTAAAAAAGGAAGACCTATTGCTACCAGTACTAAAGTGTCAAAAGCACAAATGGCAAGCCTACAAGTTCCTGCTACCATAGAAAAAGAAGCTGCTGAAAAGGCAATGAAATCGGATAGCAAAACTGGCAAAATTGTAAAAGTGATCGCCATCGTTGGTGTTACTGGAGCAGTAGGTTTTGGCATCTACAAATACATTCAAATAAAAAAGAAAAGCAATGGACATACTGGCGCAAATAAAGGAAAGTGAAGTTTCTGAAAATGGAATTTTTGAAGAAGGATTTCTATATGGATCTGTCAAGAACATAGGAGAGAAATCAGCAAAAGTGAATGGCGTTTCTCTTGATCCAGGTGAAGCAAAAAGCTACCCATTTGTGGGTAAAGGCTACAAGAAAATTAATTATGAACCCAACGGAAGCACCTTGCGTATTCTGGAAGTACAATAATCTATGATTACGGGAGAAACAGAATACATACTCGACGATAACTACGATGATTTCTTTGGAAATAAGAAGAAACGTAAAGCGCGTCGTGCCAAAAGAAAAGCACGAAGAGCCGCTGGAAGAAGTGCGCCAAAGCGGATCGCTCGTAGAGCAAAAAGCAAAGCCTTCTTTTCTAAAATAGGTACTGCCGTTCAAGATATGGGAGGTGCGACTGCGATAGACACCATTGCACAACCAAAACCAGCAACAGGATTTGGAGGTGCTACCGATGCACCATCTGATTATGACTTTTCCCTAGGCGCACCAGAAGTTCCTGAAGAAGAGAAGAAAGGGATACCCACGATCGTGTTTGTTCTAGGCGGTGTCGTTGTAGTGGGCGTTGTGGGATTGGTGGTTATCAAGAACAAAAATAACAAGCAACTCTACCAGCAATGATAGTCCCAATTCCATCAAATAAAGAGCGATTCAAAATCAGGCTTGGGATCACTTCCAAAATGCCGGTGCAATTGGGTATTCGAGTGTATGATCCGCGATATCCAAATACTTACTATTTCAGAAGGAAGGCACAGTTTTATGAAGGAGATGAGAAACGTGAGTTTGTGATCTCTTTGCCAGTTACGCCAGAAGTTTTAGAAATGGAATTGTTTGATAAAGTTTCAGGCGAAGATTATCAGTTTGATATGAGCTACTTCAAAGTAGAAAAAATGAAGCCTGCTAAAGTCTGGGCAACTAGCGACCAGCATCGATTTATGGATTTTGCGATTGACTTTGCGCAAAAAGCAGGACACACGCCTACTGGGTTTTATGACAGTAAAAATCACGAGTTTCTATTTCAATACTTACCGTCAATTACTGATGCCTTTGGCAAAGAATTGATTACACCAGCTCGCACGCACCGCAAAATGCCACGTGTACAGATCTCACAACGATTATTTATTGGTTACACCATTCCCATTCGTGTGGCGATTTTGGCGCACGAAGGTTGTCATTGGTTTTTAAATACCAGAAGCCAGAAAACAGCAGATCTCTGCGGAATCAAGAAATATCTGGACTACGGTTTTCCAACCATCGAAGCCATTTATGCCGTGACTAAGGTTTTTGGGAACAATCCACATCACGTGGGCGCATCACAGGTACAACGCACCAAAGATGTGGTGGCATTCATAGAAAATTATAGAGCAAATGCATAAACTACTTTTTATCACAATGGGAGTATTTACAATAGGTGCGACGATAAAATTTGCACCAAATAAAGCGGACGATATAGCCTGCGACGGATGTGAAGACCCTTCGGTTATCAAAAGAACGATCCCCTCAAATGAAGATGCTTATATGAATAATAATTCTGCAAAATATCGAAACAAGCTCAAAAAATGGGGTACACGATCTGGCGTGATGCACATTACGTTGCCTGAAACTAAAAAACCAATTTGCGACACCACGAGAGATTCCCGATTCTATGCTACAGATGAAAGCGTGATGGAAATCTCTGATTGTAGTGCTGTTCCGCTTTCGCGAAAGCGTAATCTCATTAAAGATCAGAAGCAAAAGGAAGCCTTTAAAAACTATCAAAAGTATCTGCATAAAGAGTTTGATGTGATGCAAGTTGTGGTCAAAAACCATACGCCAGAAATAAGAGACGTGTGCCTTTGGGGTGGCAATAGTGACAAGCCGATTGCTGATCCATTGTTTATAGAAAATGATGAAAGTATAGATGTTTTGGTAGGTACGCATCCACAGCAAGTGGTGCTCAATCCTGCAAATAATTTATTGTATGTAGCAAATCAGTTGTCAGATTCCGTTTCGGTAGTTGAGCGCGATGGTACTGTATTGACTACCATTCCCTTAACAGAAAATTCAATACCTGGAACGGTTTCGCCAGTTGCATTAGCTGTCAATACAAATCAAGGTTATTTCTACGGAATGGTCTATGTCATAGGCTCGGTAAGCAACAATATGTATCATCTTGGCTTGAACCATAAGGTCGTTGATGTCAATGGAACTGGAAAACGACCTACGGAAATTATATTTGACATTGAGTCCAACGAGCTAGTGATTAAGAACTTGGTCTCAAAAAGTACCACGCGCATCAATGCTCAGACACAGGTACAAACAGAGACACCTTGGGGGATTTTAGATCAATTCAGATTGGTAGATCAAGTGGAAACAACACCAGATTTCGCTAAAGTAATTACTCGAAAAAATCTACTTACCATATTTAACTCTTCCAGAAGTCCTACCGTTACAGTTAACGATGAGTACCACGAAGAGCGAGAAGATTTCAAATTTAGTCCTGGAATGCTCAAGCATCTCAAAATTGTAGCATCTGGAGAGCGACGTGTCAATGCATTACAATTGATTAAGAAAAGCATCGCCGGTAAGGAGACTTGTAAAACGCTATCATTGGGAAATTATCAAAGTCCGCAGAGTTTTCAGAATGTGTCTGAAGTTTTTGGTGTAGATGGTTCTATGCTCGATGGGCAGAATAGTTGGTGTTTTAAGATAGGTGGCTTACAAACCATCACGTTCATCTTGTACTACAAGAAGATGGAAATGTACAACCTACTTCCAGAAAAGGCACCGCTTGCCTACGGCGTGCAAATGAGTAAAGGGATTCCGAAGCGAGTTCCTAAAAATCCATTTAAGTCCAACCTATGAAGACAATAATCAACACGGCTTTGAGCCAGTATGGTGTGACGGAACTGGTTGGTCAAAATCATAATCCTATCATCCTAAATTACTTTGATAAGATTGGGCACACTTGGGTCACGACAGATGAAACGGCTTGGTGTTCCGCATTTACGAACTGGGTTGCTTTGGAATGTGGTAAAGAAATGAGCCACCAGTTGACCGCGCGTTCTTGGCTAAAAGTAGGAACTGAAATAAAGACACCAGGCATAGGAGATATTGTGGTTTTCTGGCGCAGTAAAAAGAATAGCTGGAAAGGTCACGTTGCTTTTTTCGTAGGCTATTCTGAAGATAAAAAATACATCTACTGTCTTGGTGGCAATCAGAACAACCAAGTCAATATCAAAGCATATCCTGTCTACAGACTGCTCGGTTTTAGACAACTCAATAATTCAATCACTCAAAATTATACATAATGAAAGACGTTGATTTTCTAGTTATACATAGCACTGATACCAGTGAAGCATTAGATCTAAAGGCTAAAGCAGTCATTGATAAACACACCACTGATAAACGTAGCGGTGGTTTCGGTTGGAACCGTCCTGGCTTTGATTATCTCGTTTTGCAAGATGGTACATTGGAAACTATCATTCCAGAGTACAGCCCGACCGAAGTAGATCTTTGGGGCATCTCACAAGGGCGTTTTGGTATTTCGGGAAATGTCAAAAACCTAGCTTATGTAGGTGGCAGAACACTCAAGGAAGCTTGGTGGAAAGACACACGTACCGAGGAACAAACCACCACACTAGAAGCCGTGGTAAAGTTCTATACTATTAGGTTTCCAGAAATTATCATCGTCGGTTTCAATGAGATTGCTACTAAAAAAGATAGTGATAAACCTGGTTTTAGCGTCAAGGAATGGCTGGAAGCGCTGAACATCCCAAAGTGTAATATTTATCAAGGATATCAATGAGAAAAATCATCACACTAGGTGTTGGGTTTTGGCTAGGAAGACAGCTCTACATCAATCACGATAAACGAGTCGCACGGGCAAAAAAAACACGCTTAAAACAACGTCTGGTCTCATTTTTAAAAGAAAAAGATTTGGATCTAAAAAAAGCACAAAAGCAAGCCGATCAACTATTGAGCAATTAAATGGCAAAACAGGTTACCATACAGAACACATCCTTTTTGATTCCAGAAGCAGACGATCCGTGTGACTTCTGGAAAAGCTATTATGCAAAACTGAAAAAGGAAGTAGGACAAGATAATGCCAAAATGTTATGGCTGGTCACTTGGAAGACTAATGGATCGGCATTGTGTACAACAAGTCCATCATTCAATAAATGGTTGCTTAAAAATGAGCTGGATGTAAGCAATATTGCAACCAGGTCTATTGCAGA
>CAWUIT010000093.1:0-10004 GCA_963922345.1 uncultured Dokdonia sp.
TAAATACTAAAAATCATCATTAAAAAAGGGAGCAAAATTAATTGCTCCCTTTTTTACTAATACTATTCTTTATAATTAAATCTCTCTTTTAGGATCAAAACCTTCCAGATACTCTGCCACACGTTTAACAAACTGTCCACCTAGCGCACCGTTTACTACACGATGATCATAGGAGTGTGATAAGAACATTTTCATACGGATACCTATAAAATCTCCATCTGGCGTTTCAATCACGGCTGGCACTTTACGGATGGCGCCTAATGCTAGAATCGCCACTTGCGGTTGATTAATAATAGGTGTGCCCATTATGGACCCGAAGGTTCCAACATTAGTCACTGTATATGTACCGCCGGCGGTATCATCTGGTTTTAATTTTCCGTCACGAGCACGGCTAGCAAGATCATTTACAGATTTTGCCATACCTACAAGATTAAGTTGGTCTGCGTTCTTGATTACTGGCACAATAAGATTACCATCTGGCAATGCTGCCGCCATCCCTAGGTTTATATTTTTCTTTTTAATGATTCTATCACCGTCTACCGCAATATTAATCATTGGAAAATCACGAATTGCTTTTGCGACAGCCTCCATAAAAATAGGAGTAAATGTGAGATTTTCCCCTTCTTTTTTAGCGAAGGCATCTTTGTTTTTCTTACGCCAGTTCCAGATATTAGTAACATCTGCCTCTATAAAAGATTGTACGTGAGCACTCGTTTGCACAGAAGCAACCATATGATGTGCAATAAGCTTGCCCATACGCGTCATTTCTATCACCTCATCTTCACCATTAACACTCACAGGCACCACATTTTGCGACGCTGCAGGTTTTGCTGGAGATGGGGTCTGTGTTTTACCTGTCTCCTTCTTAGATTCTTGATTTGAAGACTTTCGATTTGTTAGATAGTCTAACATATCGTCTTTTGTGACTCTCCCATCTTTACCCGAACCTGCAATAGCATCCAGCTCAGTTTGAGACACGCCTTCTTCTTTAGCCATATTACGCACTAACGGTGAGTAAAAGCGATCTCCCGTACTTACTGGAGTTGCCGTGACATCCTTTGCTGCGGTTACTGTCTGCTCTACTGCTGCTACTTCTTCTGGAGCTTCTTCTACCTCTTCTTCGGTTGCTTCTGGTGCTTCATTTTGTGTAGACTCTTCTCCATCAATTTCTATAATAGCAATCGTCTGGCCCACCTCAATCACATCGTCTACATCAAAGAGACGTTCTATCAGAACACCATCTACCTCACTAGGTACTTCACTATCTACCTTATCTGTAGCAATTTCAAGCACAGGCTCATCTGCCTCAATGGTATCTCCTACTTCTTTTAACCAAGAGGTGAGTGTTGCCTCTGCAACACTTTCTCCCATTTTGGGTAGTTTTAATTCAAATTTTGCCATATTCGTAAAATGTAGCTGTTTTAAATAGTTCTATTTGCAAAAATACTAATTATATCAATCTAATTTTGAGAATAAAATAATTAGATATTTAAAAAGAAATAACTTCACCTCGCCCCTCCTTACTGTTACTTCCTACAGCAAAAGTACTATTTTTAGGAATGATCTTATATGTCGCACCGCTTTCGGCATATTTTGCGAGCTGCCTAATTATTTCTTTATAGGTCATCAACGAGCTATCAAAAATGTATTCATCACCTTCTTTAGGGTTGCTTAGTTTGCTAATAATATGGGTGGGTTGGGATACCGCTTTCGCGAAAGCGTGCACCACATCCTCCCTATCTGTTACAATAAAATATTGTTTGACCGACGACTTGGACTCTCTCGTATCTTTTTTGGTCATAGGCATTGCAAATGCTCCTAGCTTCATACATTTAAGACCAGCCCTAACGATAAAATGCTGAAGGCCATTTTTTGCAAAATATTTATTATAAAATAATCCCATCGCTCCATAAAATCTCTGTCTATACGTACGATCTTTTATGGTACTTTCTCCTTTAAAGTGAATTACTTTTTCTTGACCTATATAGTAATTCTCATAACCAGCTTTCTGGATTGTGTACGATAGATCTATATCCTCGCCATACATAAAATAGCGTTCATCAAAACCGTTTACTCCTTTATAAAGAGAACGTCTCATAAACATAAAAGCTCCTACCAATACATCAACTTGATGAGTGGCCTCTCTAGCAATGTGAGACGCATAGTAGGAAGAACCATCTCCAAAAATTTTATTGTATGCAACTTTTATATCAGGTACCTTACGCTTACTTTCTGGTAGAAATGTTCCCGTACCATCAAGTAGTTGAACACCTATCGCTCCAAGACCTGCCCTACTTTTGCTAAAGTTTAAAAGGTTTAAAAATATGTCTTCTGGAACTACAGTATCAGGATTGAGAATGCACACGTACTCACCGCTAGCAATAGCTGCCCCTTGATTATTCGCTTTTGAAAAGCCTAGGTTCTCTTGATTTGCAATTAATTGTACGCCAGGGAATTTATTTGCCACCATAGCAACACTTTGATCTGTGCTTGCATTATCTACTATAATAATTTCAGCACTAATTCTTTCTGTTGCTTTAATCACACTATCAATGCAAAGCTCGAGATAGTGTGCGACATTATAATTTACAATGATTATAGAAAGTTGCACAAATGGGTATATGGATATAAAAACAAAGGTATATGATTGTAATGCTTATGAATGGTCGCTAATTCTTTAATGAATTTTCAAACGGGATACGATGCAATATACTTCTTCCTAGAGTCACCTCATCTGCATATTCTAGCTCGTCACCTACCGCGATGCCTCTTGCAATGGTAGACGTTGCAATGTTGAATGACTCGAGCTGACGATAAATGTAAAAATTTGTTGTATCACCCTCCATCGTTGAACTTAATGCAAAAATAACTTCTTTAATCTCGCCACTTTTTGCTTTATCTATAAGAGAATAAATATTTAAGTCTTGTGGACCAATGCCATCAAGCGGGCTTATTTTACCACCAAGTACGTGATACAGTCCTCTATATTGACTCGTATTTTCTATGGCCATAACATCCCGCACATCCTCTACTACGCAAACGACACTTTCATCACGATTAGGGTTTGCACAAATCTCACAAAGCTCTACATCAGATATATTATGACATTTCTTGCAAAATTTGATGGTATCTCGCATCGTGTTAAGTGCCTCTGTGAGATGATGTGTTTGACTCTCGGGCTGCCTTAATAAATGCAAAACTAAACGGAGCGCTGTACGCTTACCTACGCCAGGAAGTTGAGACATCTCATAAACAGCATTTTCTAAAAGTTTTGAAGAGAATTCCATATTACAAAAATACGTCTTGTATATGGTTTGAGAAACCTAGCCATTATGGGTTATCAAACAAGTACCAAAAAGAGCCTTTAAAATATATTTTTATAGTACTAGCCACTTAATGGGTAGTATGTAATCTCAAGAAATACATACTCACGGGAAATTCTACGAATTGTATACCACTACCCTTTTCATATATTCCTTTATTTGCACCTAACCCATCTTAATTATTTAAAGAAAAAGGCTACATAACTGGAATCGCAGGTCATAACACTCTCTTTATTGTTTAAAGCAAATTTTCATATCTGCCACATTCATAGTAACATATGATATCTATACCTGACTGCATAAACTCAGACTGTAAAGAGAGAAAAAACAAGTAATTACAACTTCATTTTAATTTTTATCCTCTAGTAAAGGAACAAATCTGAACTCTCCATATTCCTTTTTTTCAAACGAGGTTGAAGAGGTGCGCGTGTAAGTATGCATTATTTGTGGGTCATCACCTACGGGAATGACTAATTTACCACCCACTTTGAGCTGTGCAAGGAGCGGTTTAGGCACAAATGGAGCGCCCGCTGTAACAATTATACTATCAAATGGTGCGTACTCAGGTAAACCTTTGTATCCATCACCAAAACTTAAAAAGCGTGGTCTATACCCAAGTTTTGTAAGGAACAATTTGGTTTTTTTAAACAATTCCTGCTGGCGTTCTATGGAAAATACCTTTGCTCCTACTTCACAAAGCACGGCCGTTTGGTAACCACTCCCTGTACCTATTTCAAGAATATTATCCCCTTTTTTTACCTCGAGCAATTCGGTTTGAAAAGCTACTGTATAGGGTTGTGATATAGTTTGCTCTGCCGCAATAGGAAATGCTTTATCTTGATAAGCGTGATGTTCAAAACTACTATCCATAAAAAAATGCCTTGGTATTTTACCTATAGCCTTAAGCACAAGAGGGTTTGTAATTCCCTTATCCTTCAGGATTTGAACAAGTTGCCGGCGCTTCCCTTGGTGTCTTATAGTATCTTTCATCGATTACTAAAATAGGACAAAAGTTAGAAGTGAGTGTATTGATTTAAAACAAATTCTTTATTGATACTTTTTTTTACGCTTTCGCGAAAGCGTGACTCCCTTTTAAACGCAACGAAAACGTTATTTTTGTAAAAAATTAAAATCTATGCTTAAAGCTGGCGTGCTAGGTGCGGGACACTTAGGAAAAATTCACTTAAAATTACTTCAACTCTCAGAAAATTATGAGCTCGTAGGCTTTTATGATACGTCCAAAGAGGTGAGAGCGGCCGTTATGGCAGAATTTGGATACACTGCCTTTGATACCGAAGAAGCACTTATTGAAGCCTGCGATATGATCGACGTGGTAACACCTACCACATTTCATTATACAAGTGCTGAGAAGGTGATTAAAGCAGGGAAACATCTTTTTATAGAAAAACCTATTACTAATACCACTCAAGAGGCAGATAAGCTTTTAGCCCTGGCGAGCAAACACAATGTTCTCGGGCAAGTGGGGCACGTAGAGCGATTTAATCCGGCGTTTATGGCTGTAAGTGGCGCTATCAAAAGTCCTATGTTTATAGAGGCTCATAGACTTGCAGAGTTTAATCCTCGAGGGACAGATGTTCCTGTCGTTTTAGACTTGATGATACACGATATAGACGCCATTCTAAGTGTGGTGCAAAGTCCCGTAAAAAGTGTGAATGCTAGCGGAGTTTCTGTCATATCAGAAACACCAGATATTGCTAATGCACGTATCGAATTTGAAAATGGCTGTGTTGCAAATCTAACCGCCAGTCGCATTTCTATGAAAAATATGCGCAAAGCGCGCTTCTTTCAGCGTGATGCTTACATTTCGGTCGATTTTCTTGAGAAAAAAGTAGAGGTTGTAAAAATGAAAGATGCCCCTAAAGAGCCTGATGACTTTGCAATGATCCTTCAAAATGCAGAGGGGGTGAAAAAACAAATTTATTTTGACAATCCAGATGTGCCCAGTAACAATGCAATACTGGATGAGTTAGACGCTTTCGCGAAAGCGATAAATAATAATACAACGCCTATTGTTTCCTTAGAAGCTGGAGCAGAGGCCTTGAGAGTTGCAAAAATGATTATAGACGATTTTTAAAAATCTGAAACATATTTTAAATATTAGAAATTACAATACATATGAATAAAATAGCTGTGATAGGTGCAGGAACCATGGGTAACGGGATTGCTCATACGTTTGCACAGAGTGGATATGATGTACATTTAGTTGATATATCACAAGATTCTCTAGATAGAGGTATGAGTACGATCTCTAAAAATCTTGATAGAATGGTGGCTAAAGAACGTATAACAGCCATTGAGAAGCAACAAACACTTGACCGCGTTACTACTTTTACAAGTCTAGAGGAAGGGGTACGTAATGTCCAACTTGTGGTAGAAGCTGCTACAGAAAATGTAGACCTAAAATTGAAAATTTTTGAGGCACTAGACAAAGCTACTCCGTCTGAAACGATACTCGCTACAAATACATCCTCTATCTCAATAACGCAAATCGCAGCAATAACAGATAGACCTGAGCTTGTAATAGGGATGCATTTTATGAACCCTGTACCCATTATGAAGCTTGTTGAGATTATACGTGGTTACAATACGAGTGATACAACTACACAAACCATAATGGAACTCTCTAAAAAGTTAGGGAAAATCCCTGTAGAGGTAAACGACTATCCTGGTTTTGTCGCTAATCGTATTTTAATGCCTATGATTAATGAGGCTATTGAAACGTTATATAACGGTGTTGCTGGTGTGTATGAGATAGATACCGTGATGAAATTAGGAATGGCGCATCCTATGGGCCCTCTCCAACTTGCAGATTTTATAGGTCTTGATGTATGTCTATCCATACTTCAAGTGATGCACGATGGCTTTAAAAATCCTAAATATGCTCCTTGTCCATTACTAGTAAATATGGTGCGAGCAGGTAAATACGGCATCAAATCTGGCGAAGGATTCTATGACTATTCTGAAAATAAAAAGGCAGAAAAGGTTGCTCAAATGTTTACCTCTTAAATCTTAGTAATGGCTACTATTCTCCCCTTTTGTGCAGTGAGGCCTACTCGTGATAAAGTTGGGCTTGTAGCAACACGAGCATATCAATTTTATGATCAAGAGGGCAGGGATCATAGAATGGCTCGCAATCCTTTCTCTTTTTTACACATCATAAATCCAGGGTATAAGTTTCATAAGGAAATCACTGGGAAGCAACGTTTTGAATTAGTAAGAAATCGCTATCAAGAATTTAAGGATGACGGTATATTTATAAAAGAGGATAAGCCAGCTTTTTACATCTATAAAATAGTAGATCGAGATAAAAATGTTTTTACCGGTATTGTAGCAAGTGCTTCTGTCGAGGATTATGAAAATAATATTATCAAAAAACATGAAGATACACTGCAAGATCGTGAGGAGCTCTTTAAAGAATATCTAGAAACAGTTGGTTTTAATGCAGAGGCTGTCTTAATCACCTATAAAGACACACCCAGCATTAAAAATATTATTGACAGTGTGATGGCGACACGTGCCGAGTATGAGTTTACCACTACATACAGAGACACACATTTTCTATGGCCAGTTACAGATAATGACTTAGTAAACGTACTACAAACGGCTTTTGCTCAAATGGATCAGCTCTATATTGCAGATGGTCACCATAGGTCCTCATCATCTGCATTGTTATCCAAAGATCATCCAATAACAGAGCATACGTATCACTACTTTATGAGTTTTCTTATACCAGAATCTGAGCTTCTTATTTATGAGTTTAATAGACTTATTAAGGACCTTAATGGTTTGGATAAAAAAGCGTTTTTAATTGCTCTAGATGCAAACTTTAGAATTGAAAATAGAGGGGTGACACCTTATAAGCCATCAAAAAAGCATCACTTTAGTATGTATCTTGATGGAGAGTATTACAGTTTATATTTGAGACATAGACTTCGAGATTTTACAAACCCATTGGAGCAGCTAGATACGTATATCTTATATGAGACAGTACTCAAACCTATACTTGGGATTACAGATCTACGTAATGACAACCGTATTGAATACATAGATGGTAGAAGAGACATCTCAAGTTTAAAACATTATATAGACAGCGGTACCTTTGCCGTAAGCTTCGGGATGCTACCCATCACAATAACAGAACTAAAAGAAATTGCCAATGCTGGACTCAAAATGCCCCCAAAAAGTACGTATATTGAGCCCAAACTACGCAGCGGCGTAACGATTTACGAATTTTAATGAGTATTGCAGAAAATATTAAACGTTTTAAAGAATCCACCCCATCTCACGTTGCACTTGTAGCTGTTTCTAAAACCAAACCTATTTCTGATTTGATGGAAGCCTATGAGGCCGGCCAGCGGATTTTTGGAGAAAATAAAATCCAAGAAATGACCGAAAAATGGGAACAGATGCCTAAGGACATACAATGGCATATGATAGGTCACGTACAAACTAACAAGGTGAAGTATATGGCCCCTTATGTAGCTCTCATACACGCCGTAGATCGATTAAAACTCATCAAAGAAATAAATAAACAGGCTAAAGCAAACGATCGTATCATCGACGTTTTGATACAGGTAAAAATAGCTCGCGAAGATTCAAAATTTGGGATGCCTATAGAAGAAACTAAGGCGTTATTTAAAGATAAGATTTTAGATAATTACCCCAACATCAACGTCATAGGCCTCATGGGAATGGCAACTTTTACAGATAATGAAGAACAAATTGCTGCAGAATTTGAACTTCTAGAAGGATTGTTCTTACGCTTTCGCGAAAGCGCAAATCTCACAGTACTATCCTCCGGAATGAGTGGAGATTATAAAATTGCTATAGAACACGGAAGTACAATGATACGAGTAGGGAGTAGCATTTTTGGAGCAAGAAATTAATATGATTACAGAGAAAACCTTTCTTGCCGTTACAAAATAAGTCATGTACGCAATTTTAGACATAGAAACTACCGGCGGTAAATACAATGAAGAAGGTATTACTGAAATAGCCATTTATAAATATAATGGGCACCAGGTAGTAGACCAATTTATCTCTCTTGTAAATCCTGAGAGACCAATACAAGCATTTGTTGTTGGCCTCACGGGCATTAATAATGAGATGCTTCGCAATGCGCCAAAATTTCACGAAGTTGCAAAGCGCATTATTGAAATTACAGAAGGCTGTATCCTCGTAGCCCACAATGCGCAATTTGACTATCGTATTTTGAGTTTAGAGTTTGATAGACTGGGGTATAATTATGAACGCACCACTTTATGTACTGTAGAGCTCTCACAAGAATTACTCCCAGGGCACGACAGTTATAGTCTAGGAAAACTTACCAAAGCATTAGGTATCCCTATGTCTAAGAGGCATCGGGCAGATGGTGATGCCATCGCCACTGTAAAGCTTTTTAAAATGTTACTTGCAAAGGATACCGAAAAGAAGATTATTAAACAGGCGGTACGTTCTTTCCCTAAAAAACATATGGACACTAAGTTGAAGGATCTCATAAGCGGTATCCCTTCAGAAACTGGTGTGTATTATATGCATAATGTAAACGGCACCATCATTTATATAGGGAAGAGTAAGAATATGAAAAAGCGTCTTACACAACACTTTGTAAACGATAATAGAAAAAGCAAGCAAATACAAGATGAAGTAGAAAATGTTACTTATGAAGAAACAGGTAGTGAACTCATTGCGCTTCTTAAAGAAAATGAAGAAATAAAGCGCAATAGACCTAAATACAATCGCGCACTGCGCCGAACTAAGTTCAAAGTACAACTCACACATTATACCGATCAAAACGGATATATCCACTTAAAAACAGAAAAAGCCGATAGTAAAAAAGACTCAATTACCACCTTTACTAACTCTATGAGTGCGAGAGCAAACCTAGAACGTATCATAGAGTCCTATGACCTGTGTCAAAATAAAACGATCTACAATGATAAGGAAGGTGCTTGCTTTAATTATTCTATTAAAAAATGTAATGGTGCCTGTGTGCAAGAAGAACCTACCTCTTCTTATAATGAAAGAGTATTGACTTTTTTAAATAAACACAGCTATAAAGACAAGAGTATGCTTATTATAGAGCGTGGTAGAGAGACCAACGAACGGTCTGTGGTTTTAATAGAGGAAGGCGTTTTTAAAGGAATAGGGTTTTATGACTTAAGTATCCAGATCACTAAACCTGAGATTCTTAAATCTATCATTACTCCGATGGAGGATAATCGAGATGCTAAGCATATTATACAAAGCTACACTCGCAATAAAAAGCGCTTAAAGATGATTCCCCTAGAAAACATAAGTAACTAAGTGAGAAAATAGTATTTTTAATTGCAACTCATATAAATTAGTTTGGAAAAGAAAACAACATCTAACTGGCGTAGAGAGCTACACGATATAATTTACGAGGCAGATACACCTGCGGGTAAGTTTTTTGATGTTGTTCTACTCATTCTCATACTAGCAAGTATCGCCCTTGTTATGATGGAGAGTGTAAAAAGTCTAGATGACAAGTATCACGAGGTGTTTGAAATAGGAGAATGGATTATTACAATCTTTTTTACCTTCGAATATTTTGCCAGAATTATCACCGTAAAAAAACCGTCTACCTATATTTTTAGCTTCTATGGATTGATCGATTTCTTTTCTACCATTCCTCAATAT
>CAWUIT010000094.1:0-9923 GCA_963922345.1 uncultured Dokdonia sp.
GTTTTGGTTTTGATCAATGTTACCTTGAGACAATGCCTTATATGGAAGCCGCTCAGAAATTATATACCCGCACTGGATTTCGATATATTGACGGACCTATGGGAGATACCGGCCATTTTTCTTGTCCTGTACATATGCTTATAGATTTATGAATATAGAGAGCTACCGGAAAAGATTTAAGGAAACACTAGCCCATCTTTACGAGCCAGAAGAGGTGAGTTCATTGTGCTTTCTAACTTTTGAACATGTCTTAAAAATGAATAGGGTTGAGGTTTCGCTTTCGCGAAATATGGAGCTCTCAAAACAAGATGTAGATGCCCTTGATAAGGTCTTGCACTCGTTAGAAAAGTCAATTCCCATTCAATATATATTGGGTAAAACTGAATTTTACGGTCTTGAATTTCAAGTAAATCCTGCCACTTTAATACCTAGACCAGAAACTGAGGAGTTGGTAGATTGGATTATAAGAGATGTAAATAACAATCAGGCATCGCAAAAAAAAAGTGCAAGTACGATAGAGCGGTCTTTATCTGATACAAAAAGTCTTAAAATCTTAGATGTAGGAACGGGCTCTGGTTGTATAGCTATCACGCTGTCAAAAAATCTCACAGCCGTAAACGTTGAGGCTATTGATGTTTCTCAAAATGCTCTCGCGATGGCTTCACAAAATGCGCAAAGACATCAGGAACCAGTCACCTTTTATGATCAGAATATTCTGGAGGTAGAAGTTTTAGAAGCTTACGATATTATTGTAAGCAATCCGCCATATGTGAGAATGCAAGAAAAGGCAATGATGAAGGATAACGTCCTACTTAATGAGCCAGAGAGTGCCTTATATGTGTCTAATGATGATCCTTTACTTTTTTATAGAAAAATAGGAACACTAGCTTATAAAAGTTTAAGTGAGGATGGAGCGGTTTACTTTGAGATCAATGAGTATTTAGGATTGGAAACTGTTGCGCTCTTAGAGCGTATTGGTTTTGGAAAGGTTACCTTGAGAAAAGACCTATTTGGTAAAGACCGAATGATAAAGGCAGAGCGATAGTATTTAAAATAAAAATTAGACAAGTACCTATAAAAATAGAAAATGAAATTAAAGTCAATTTGCGTTTATTGCGGGAGTAGCCCTGGGAATGACCCTTTAATTATTGAAAAAGCACAACAACTTGGTAAAACACTAGCCACCAATGATATCACACTTGTTTACGGTGCCGCAAAAATAGGAGTTATGGGAGCGGTCGCTCAAGGCGCTCTAGACCACGGAGGAGAAGTGATTGGTGTTATTCCAGAGTTTTTAAAGATTAAAGAAGTTGTACATACTGGGCTCACAGAGCTCATTACAAATGATACTATGCACGAGCGTAAAATGGAACTTCAAAGGCGAGCAGATGGATTTATAACTCTGCCAGGAGGCTTCGGAACTATGGAAGAGCTTTTTGAAGTACTTACCTGGAGTCAGCTAGCGCTACATCAAAAACCTGTCGGAATGCTTAACGTAAATGGTTTTTATGATGACTTGCTTTCGGCATTAAAAAATATGGTTGATAAAGGCTTTCTCAAACAAGAGAATTTAGAAATTCTCCTCGTAGATACAACTGTAGATGGGCTTTTGGAGCAGATGGAAAATTTCAAACCTATGGCTATGCCCAAATGGTTAAAGGCATCTTTGGAAAGTAAAAAATGATTTTAGTATGCTTTCGCGAAAGCGTACTTAAAATGGTTTGTAAATGATTTATTAAATCTGCAAAGGGCTTCAGTCTTAGTTGGTTTATTTTTTAGCTTTGTTACTATGACAATAGAAGAGCAAATTCTCGCACTCCGCAAAGAATTACAAGGACATAATCATAGCTATTACGTTCTAGACAACCCAAACATCTCTGATTTTGAATTTGATAAAAAGCTAGAACAGCTCAAAGCTCTTGAAGAGGCACATCCAGAGTATAATGACCCCAACTCTCCCACACATCGCGTAGGTGGAGCGATTACAAAAAACTTTGAGACTGTTGCTCACGAGCACCGTATGTACTCACTTGACAACTCTTATTCTAAAGAAGATCTAGAAGATTGGGAAACTCGGGTCAAAAAACTTGTAGATGGAGATGTTTCTTACAGCTGTGAGCTTAAGTACGACGGGGCTTCGATAAGTTTGACCTACGAAGATGGAGAGCTAGTACGTGCCGTGACTAGGGGAGACGGTTTACAAGGGGATGATGTGACTACTAATATTAAAACCATCAAGTCTATACCTTTAAAATTGAAAGGAGACTATCCTGCAAAGTTTGATATTAGGGGGGAGATTGTTTTGCCTTGGGATGGCTTTCACGCGATGAATGCAGAGCGCGAAGAGCTAGGTTTTGAACCTTATCGTAACCCAAGAAATACTGCTAGCGGTTCCCTTAAATTACAAGATAGTGCTGAAGTTGCACGACGACCTCTGGAATGCTTGCTATACAATATTACAGGCAATAATCTTGGTATTAATACCCAGATGGAAAGTTTGCAAAAAGCTCGTGAGTGGGGTTTTAAAGTTCCAGAGGCTGCACAGCTAGCACATACTATAGATGAGGTGTTAGAATTTGTAAAACATTGGGATATTGCTCGTCACGATCTTCCTTATGAGACAGACGGTGTTGTTATAAAGGTCAATGGATTACAACAACAGGAAGAGCTGGGCTACACCGCAAAAGCGCCCCGATGGGCAATGGCATATAAGTTCAAAGCTGAGCAAGTATCTACACGCTTACGCGAAATCACCTATCAAGTGGGTCGCACAGGAGCGATCACACCAGTAGCAAACCTTGAACCGGTCGAACTTGCAGGAACTACCGTAAAAAGAGCAAGTCTTCACAATGCAGATCAAATTGCAAAATTGGATATAAGAGAAGGCGACGAGGTGTTTGTAGAAAAAGGAGGTGAGATTATACCAAAAATTATAGCAGTAGACTTGTCAAAAAGACCAGAAAATTCATCCCCCACAGTTTATATACAAGAATGTCCTGAGTGTCAGACAGCATTGGTACGTAAAGAGGGAGAGGCACAGCATTACTGCCCTAATGATGGTGGATGTCCTCCTCAAATTATAGGAAGAATACAACATTACATCTCACGCAAAGCGCTAGACATTGATGGTCTAGGGGGTGAGACTGTGGCGTTACTTGTAAATGAGGGACTTATTTCTAATTATGCAGATCTTTATGAGCTTACGGTTGCACAATTACTCCCTCTAGAGCGAATGGCACAAAAAAGTGCTGAGAATTTGGTGCAAGGCGTACAAGCCTCGACGGCTATTCCTTTTGAGAAAGTACTCTTTGGACTGGGAATACGCTATGTAGGAGAAACCGTTGCAAAAAAACTGGCAAGACATTATAAATCAATAGATGCCATTATCAAGGCTACAGAAGAACAACTCGTTGCCGTAGATGAAATTGGTCAAAAGATTGCGGAGAGCGTTGTTGCTTTTTTCTCAAAGGAGGAACATATAGAGCTTATCGAGCGTTTAAAAACGTATGGTGTACAACTCGAAATTTCTGCCGAAAAACTTGCTAATCAAACAGACACCTTAAAAGGTAAAACATTTGTAGTTTCTGGTGTTTTTGAAATGCCTCGCAACGAATTAAAAAAACGAATTGAGGATAATGGCGGTAAGGTTTCAAGCTCAATCTCAAGTAAAACGTCTTATGTGGTGGCTGGAGATAAAATGGGGCCAAGTAAACTAGAAAAAGCACAAAGCCTAGGAATTACTATAATAAGTGAATTAGATTTTCTAGATTTAATTACAAAATAAACCCCAAAGAATGAGTCCAAAAAGGCTTTTTATTGCAAGTATAATTAATGCTTTTATGATTATTCTTGTTACATTTATTTGGGGCGTAAAGATTGCATTTCCACTATTTTTGCTAGGTGCTTTAATACTCTATATTTATGTAAAAAAAGCTAGCGGAAAGCACAACATATACTTCTTATTGTTTTTATTAACCTCAATGATTAGTGAGGTTCTATTCTTATATGATTTTACTTCTCATCAAAGCTGGATAACCCTAGGGTCTGTTTTAAGTAATATAGCGTTACTTTTTTTAATGAAACCTATCATAAATAAGAGGAATAGGTCTTTTTCAAAACATAATATCATTGAGCTTATTGTTGGATTTATAGGTATAGGATATTCCATTGGCTTTATCGCTTTGAGGGTAGTGCCCTATATGCCAGAAATAAGTCTTTTTATTCTCGCTACAATCAGCTTTTCTATAACTGTAAGTGTTTGTTTTTTAATACCCAATTTTCACTTGCACCCAGATAATAGCCTTCTTTTTATAATAGGAGGAGCTTATGTTGCAGAGATGTGTTTTGGGTTTATCTATCTCTTTTTGTATCCCGAGATCGTTATTTTACTTATTTCTGTACTGGCAGGAAGTGCTGTAAAAATTGTGCTCGCCAAATATCTAACGAGATTTGAAGTCATTGAAAAAGAAGGGACGTTTAAACAATTTGTCAATTAGATCAGGAAAATTTTGTTGTAAACTGCACTGTCTCTTTTTTTTATGATAATTGAGATTTGTTCATATTTAGATCTTATTTTTCAATTAAGTCAAAAAAATAATCAATATTTCTAGGTTGTTTTTGTGAATTTCCTACATTAGCTATCCCTAAATTGTTGATTATGAAATCCCCTAATTACATAATCATTTGTATTCTTCTAGCGGCGTTTATTCTAATAGGCGTTTTTGAATCAAATGATCTATTTACAATTTTATCGAGATTGGGTTTTAAAACTCTTCTGTTACTCACATTTCTAAAATTGAAGCCCATTAAAATCTCGCGTAAGTATTTGATTTTTTTATCCCTTATTTTTTTTAGTGACTTTTTATCGTTGCTAGCTGTTTATGATGATCCATATTGGGGATATGGAATTATTGCATCATTCTTCGTGATGTACGTAATTTTAATAGTTGATAGTTGGAAGCAATTTAAATTGGGAAGATTTAATACGGTGGCACTATCGTATTGTATAGTAATGGCTATTAATGCGGGACTTATGATATTACAACTTAATTGCCTTCATGAATTTTTACAAAATTCACCTATTCTTTATGGTAGCCAAGTAGTTTATCATATTATGCTATGGATTATAAGCGCAGTCTCTGTTGCCTATTATTTAAACTCATACTCAAAAAAATCTATGTTTTTTCTGATAGGTAGTTTACTTTTTGTCTTTGCAGATATATTTAATGGCGCTTATTATTTTTATGGTGTAGATAAGCTTATCCTACCTTTTAGTGCATTATTGAGCACTGCAGGGTATATTTTCTTTTTCAACTATTTCCACACAAAAGAGTGCTCACTATTAACAGAGGCAGAGCTCTTATTAGAGATTGAAAAAAATCAAGAGATTAAACGTCCATTACAAGGCTAGATGAAGATAGATTTTTCTTGTCATCAAGATAAAAATCTATTCGTCCCAAATGAATACCGCCCCAGCCTACTTGATTTATTAAAACAAAGTTGCCTTCCTTATTCTGTGCAATAGTAGGTTTATCTAGGAAAGTGTGTGTATGACCGCCTATTATGAGATCTATACCAGCTGTTTGAGCCGCAAGTGTAAGATCAGATATTTCACTTTTAGTATCATAGCTATATCCTAGATGTGATAAACAGATAACGAGATCGCATTTCTCCTCATTTCTTAATGTATCTACCGTTTGAGAGGTCATTTCAATAGGATCGAGATACACAGTTTCTTTATACATATTTTTATTAACTAAGCCATCGAGAGCGATGCCTAGTCCAAATATTCCTATGCGTACATCGTCCTTTACTAGAACTTGATAGGGTTTTGTAAGCCCAGCCATTATGGTATTGCTAAAATCATAATTTGCAGATAATAGCTTAAATGAGGCATTAGGTACTTGAGCTGCGAGGCCATCTATTCCATTGTCGAAATCGTGATTTCCTATTGTTGCTGCATCATAACCCATCATAGACATTAACTTAAACTCTAGCTCACCCCCATAGAAGTTAAAATATGGAGTTCCTTGAAACATATCTCCAGCGTCAAGAAGTAAGGTGTTTGGGTTTTCTTTTCTTATTTGGCTTATTACATTCATTCGGCGAGCAGCACCTCCTAGGTTTGCATATTTGGGATCATTAGCCGGGAAGGGTTCAATGTGACTATGCACATCATTTGTATGAAGAATGGTGATGTGTTTTTTTTGCTTTCGCGAAAGCGTATTCTCACTAAGCCCCATAGTTAATCCTCCCAAACTTAAGAGCCCTCCAGCGGCAGCAGTACTTTTTATAAATTTTCTACGTATCATTATTTATATCGGGTAAAGCGTTGATCTCTTGCAGGGGCGATGGTATCGTATTTCTTAAAATAATCAATGAGCACGTTGCGCACTTTATAATCAAGGGGTAGGACACTTATAGGTTTATTGAAAAATGTCATATTATCTCCACCATTCATCAAATAGTCATTTGTGGCGATAAAGTATGTCTCGTTATCTAAGACCTCTTGACCCTGTATTCTTGCCTTTTTTATAGTGTTATCCTGGTTGAGCTGGATGGTCATTCCAGCGAGAGGATGTGCGACACCAGATTTGAGGTATTCAAACATTTCCTTTATTTGTTTACCACTCAATTCTACCACGACTACTTCGTTATCAAAAGGCATTAACTCATAGGCAGTGCTTGTTGTGACATTGCCTTGGTTAAGGGTAGACCGTATCCCGCCATAGTTGAGTAATACTGCATTAAATGGATACCCGGCTCGCTGCATAAATATTGGGTTTGCCATTTCTAAAACAGCATCTGCCATCATATTACCTAAGGCTGTGTTGAGTTTGCTATCACTTTTACTATAAGATGCGGGAGCATAGGCCAGAATGCTGTCCATCTCTGCTTTTAAAGCCTCTTTGTATGGTTTTATAAATCTTGTAATGCTATCACTCTCGCCACTATTTTGATTAATGGTAATCAACTCACTCTTAACACGTTCTGGAGCAAAAGTTGGACTCTCTTTACAAGACAGAATTGTTGCATAAGTAACAAAAAAAGTAAGTATCGTTATGTATGGACTTCTCTTCATTTTTAGAGCATAGGTAGCTGTTATTTTTGGCTACATTTGTACTAAAGTAAAGTTACATGTTTTTAAAAGGATTGAAGGCAAAATCTGTACTCAAAAAAATGGGTAAGGTGTCTGAGACAAGGCAATACCAGCCTAGTACTGGAAAAATAAAAACCTTAGCCATATTACAGAATCGCAGTTTTCCCTTTGATTCTAGCAAAATAAAAGAGCTCGCAAATGCTCTTGGTATAGTTGAGAGGGAGGTGCAACTATTAGAGTATAGTGCTTCTATTTCTAAAGAACAAAAGGCTCATAGTGGGATTTATAATGCAAGCCACTTGGGATGGAAAGGTGTATTTAAAAACAAGTCATTAAAAGATTTTGAGAAGTCAAACTTTGACATTTTACTAAGTTATTATCATACAGATGAGCTAGCGTTGCAAGCTATGACTGTTTTCTCAAATGCTAGAATTAAAGTGGGCATATCCCACAACTTTGAGCACTTGAATGATTTGACAATTTGCGTTTCAAATAATGAAGAAGCACTATTAATTGAGGAATTAAAAAAATATTTAAAGATTTTAAAGGTTTTAAATTAATGCAAGAATTAAGAGGTACCGGTGTAGCGCTAGTTACGCCTTTTAATAAAGATTTATCCATTGATTTTGATGGACTTACGCGACTTATAGAGCATTGTATAGATGGCGGTGTTAATTATCTCGTCGCACTAGGCACTACAGCAGAGAGTGCAACATTATCTACTCAGGAAAAAGCACTCATCATCTCTCATGTTAAAAATGTAACTGATGACCGAGTACCTCTCGTTTTAGGGGTGGGAGGAAATAATACGTCCAATGTTATACAAGAACTTGCCACTATAGACGTAACAGGTTATACAGCAATACTCTCGGTCTCTCCGGCATATAACAAGCCCACGCAAGAAGGTATCTATCGTCACTTTGAGGCTATAGCTAAAGTAAGCCCATTACCAGTTGTAATCTATAATGTCCCAGGTAGAACAGGAAGCAATATTTTGCCAGAAACAACAGCACGTTTAGCAAGAGATTTTTCAAACATTGTGGCTATAAAAGAGGCTATAAATGATATGAGTCAAGTGCTACATCTTTTAAAAAACGTTCCTAAGGATTTTACAGTTTTATCAGGAGACGATGTTTTATCATTACCTCTCGTTTCGGCTGGGGGGAGTGGTGTGATCTCAGTTATTGCGCAGGGACTACCTAGAGTTTTTTCTCAGCTAATAGAAAATGGTTTAAATTCCGCTTTCGCGAAAGCGTATGAAAAACACTTGGAAATACTACCTATAATAGATTTGATATTTGAAGAAGGAAATCCTGCCGGGATTAAATCCTTACTTAATCATCAAGGTATTTGTGAGCCTTATGTGCGACTGCCGCTAGTCCCAGCAAGTGAAACGTTACATAAGCGTATAGGTGATTTTCTATCGGATTTTAAGGAGTAATTATGTAATAAGGACAGAAAATGATCGTTACCCGTTGAGCAGATAGAATTAAATTGTTTTATCTAATTGATTTTACGTAATTTTGCCTGCTGTTTTAGACCCTTATGAAGAATATATTTTTCCTATTACTATCAGTTATTTTATTGAGTTCTTGCTCGGCATATCAAGATGTGCTTAAAAATGATGATATTAAAGCCAAGTATGAATTTGCAGATTCTCTATACAATCAAGGGAAGTATAAGAAAGCCTTACGATTGTGGGAGCAAATTGTTCCCCTATATAGAGGGAGACCTCAGGCAGAAAGAGTATCTTACTTGTATGCAAATACATTTTATGAGCTAGGCGATTATTATCAGGGTGGTTATCAATTTGAACGATTTGTAAAGGCTTTTCCACAGAGTACAAAGAGGGAAGAGGCAGCGTTTAAGAGTGCTATAAGTTATTACAGACGTTCACCACGATTTAATCTTGACCAGGCAGACACATATATAGCTTTAGAAAAGTTACAAGGATTTATAAATGAGTACCCAGATTCTGAGCAAATAGCCGAAGCCAATGATAAGGTACAAGAGTTAAACACTAAACTAGAGCGCAAGGCATATGAAATTGCTAAGGGGTACAATAAAATAGGTGCCAGTAGAGGTACTTTTCCCAATGCGATTAAAGCATTTGATAATTTTTTATCTGATTATCCTGGCTCCATTTATAGGGAGGATGCATTGTATTGGAAATTTAACTCGGCATACCAGCTAGCAATGGGTAGTGTAAAACGCCGACAGCTTGAGAGACTACAAGCCGCTAAAGTAGCCTATAACGTACTCGAAAAATATTATCCTCAAGGTAAGTACAGTGAGGAAGCAAAAGAAGAAATAGCAGCTATTAATGAAGCGCTGTTAGAATCAGACATACTAAATTAAAGACGATTATTATGAATATTAAAGACCTTGATGCACCGCTAAGCACAACAACTATTGATAAGAATCTAGTTGATGCTCCTACAGATAATATCTATGAGGCAATCTCAATTATTTCTAAGCGTGCTTCTCAGATCAATACAGAGATCAAAAAAGAATTGTCAGAAAAGTTAGACGAGTTTGCTACTTTCAATGACAGTCTTGAGGAAATTTTTGAAAATAAAGAACAAATTGAAGTTTCAAAATTTTACGAGCGTCTTCCAAAAGCCCACGCACTTGCCGTACAAGAGTGGCTAGAAGATCGTATCTACCATAGAGACACAACTGTTACAGAAGATACTAAAAGTAACGACTAGATAGATGTCCATAGTAAGCGGTAAAAAAATACTTTTAGGAGTTACCGCTGGCATTGCTGCATATAAAAGCGCCAGTCTTGTGAGAGCATTCATAAAGGCTGGCGCTTCTGTGC
>CAWUIT010000095.1:0-9920 GCA_963922345.1 uncultured Dokdonia sp.
TTATACGTTTGTACAAGTACCTTACCCTTTTTTTCTGTACGGCCTGCTCTACCCGAGACTTGAGCAATTAATTGGTAACTACGCTCGTGCGCTCGAAAGTCTGGAAAGTTGAGCATACTATCTGCATTCATTATGCCTACAAGAGTTACATTCCTAAAATCTAAGCCTTTTGTAAGCATTTGGGTTCCTACCAATATATCTATCTGTTCCTGTTCAAAAGCCGTAATTAATTTTTCAAATCCGTATTTCCCACGAGTAGTGTCAGAGTCCATACGAGCGATGGAGGTGTTGGGGTATAGCTCTTTGAGTTCAAGCTCTATTTGTTCTGTACCAAATCCCTTTGTAGTTAAATCGGCACTTCCGCACGCCATACATTTTTGTTGTAAAGCTATATTGTAACCGCAATAATGACATCGTAACTGAGATCGATACTTATGATAGGTAAGGCTTACGTCACAATTAGGACATTGAGGAGCGTGACCACAAGTTGTACATTCTAATATAGGAGAAAATCCCCTTCTGTTTTGAAATAATATCACTTGCTCTCCAAGTGCAAGAGCATCTGTGATTGCTCTCAATAATGTGTCAGAAAAATGACCCGTCATCTCACGCTTGCGGCTTTTTTCTTTAATATCTACAAGGTTTATTTCTGGCATTAAAATATTCCCGTGACGCTGTTTTAGAGAGACAAAGCCGTATTTACCCGATTGTGCATTGTAAAAAGTTTCTATAGATGGCGTAGCAGATCCTAGTAAGACTTTTGTTTTAAACAGCTTAGCCAGTACTATAGCACAATCTCTGGCGTGATATCTAGGTGCCGGGTCATACTGCTTAAAGCTACTCTCGTGTTCCTCATCAACGATAATTAAACCTAAGTCTCGGAAAGGCAGCAATAACGCACTTCTTGCGCCTATAATTACCTGTGCCTTATCTTGCTTTTTTAAAACATTATTCCATACTTCAACGCGCTCGTGAACCGAGTATTTTGAATGAAATATAGCTACTCGCTCTCCAAAATACGCTTGTAATCTCGTTATAAGCTGAGTCGTTAATGCGATTTCAGGAAGCAAATACAAAGTCTGTCTACCAGAAGCAATAATTTTTTCAATAAGCTGTACGTAGATTTCAGTTTTTCCAGAGGCTGTTACTCCGTGTAAGAGAACGACATCTTTAGACTTATAATGATGATTAATTTCATCTAGTGCTTGTTCTTGGTATTCATTAAGTGTTTTTATTTCAGAAATAGCACCATCATAAGACACGCGATCTTGTCGCTTTTCATAGATTTCAAAAATACCTTTTTCGACTAATGCTTTTAATTGTGCCGCTGTCGCTCCAGATGCCTTTTGCAAGTCCAAAGCAGCAATTGGTTTTTTTGTTTTCGCTTTAAGCGAAAAAAATGTGAGAACCATCTCTCTCTGCTTTGCAGCTCTTGACAATTCACTTAAAGCAGTTGTAAGCCCCTCCTCACCTTCATATGATGGTGCTATCGTAATAAACTTGACTACTTTTGGAATGTACTGCTCATAAATTTCTTCTTGCATCTCAAGGATACCTTGATCTATAAGCCGCTGGATGGATGGAAGTATATTTTTCTTATCTAAGATATCCATCACCTCGTGTATCTTAAGTTCTGAGCGATGTTGCAGCGCTTCATAAATAAGGAATTCATCATCGAGCAGCTTAGATTCGTCCTCTGCCTCTTGACCCTCCTTTAATCTTATAACAGTCTCGCTTTCGAGCAAAAATGCCTTAGGTAGCGCAGCACGCATCACTTCACCTTCGGTACACATATAGTAATTTGCAATCCAAGACCAGAGGGCAAGCTGCTCTTGTGTCACTAGGGCTTCTGTATCAAGAATCTGCTGGATTTCTTTAGCCTCATAAATCGTTGGGGGCTGAGTATGCTTTGATTTTACAATGGATGCGTACACCTTTTTCTTTCCAAATGGTACTGCGACACGCATTCCTGGATTTAAAAAGTCAAACTCGGTTTCAGAGACACGATATGTAAATGTATTTTCTACGGGTATAGGAAGTATTACATCTATAAAGTGTGGCATATAAAGTCGCGTGTGAGATTATCAAAAATAGGGTTAAGTACGCTTTCGCGAAAGCGTAAAAAGAAAAAACCGTTTCTAATAAAGAAACGGTTTATAAACGATAGTGCATTGAGGTTTTAATCTCTCACCCATTGCTGGGTTCTAAAAAGAAAAGCGACGTAGCCACGTACATTTAGTGTATCTGGATCATCCTCTTCTAGCCAAATTTTTGCTTTATACTCTTTTCCTTTTTCTGGGTCAAAGATGGTTCCATCCTCGTACTCATTGCCATCTTTTTCTAGATCTTTGATTATATCAAGACCTAACAATGGTGCGTTGTAATCTTCACCTTCACAGTAAATACAAGTCTTATCACGATCTTCTGGATTTAAAATTTCGGCAATTTTACCATAGACCTTTCCGTCTTTCTTATAAATCTCTACGATGGACTTTGCCTCTCCAGTTTGATCATCAATAGTTTTCCATTTCCCAAAAATGGTTTTTTCCTGAGCATAGCCAGTTAAGACTATAGTTAGCGTAAAAAGTAAGGTTAGATATTTTTTCATAATTTCAAAATACAAGATGTGTCGTTAATGTTTTGACTATATTGAAAAGAAGGTGAACTTTTTAGAGCATAAAAAATGGCGAGCAATAATTGCTCGCCATTTGTAATATTTTAGGATTTAGCTATTACCTAACATTCCTTTTTTAAGTTTTTTATCTGCTGGCTTATCACCTAACCATATTGCAAATAATGCTTTCTTAAAGTCAAAACCTTCAATACTTCCTGCTTTCTTACCATTCTTATAAACGGTAGTACCACTATTTTTTGAGTAAGAAATATCAAACACGTCTCCTTTATTTATTTCTTCACTAAAGAAACTCTTAAACTTGTCAATCTTAGATTGCATAGCGCTTGTATTTCCATCTAATACTTCATCAAAACCATCATCTACTGCATCTGTCATCTTATCACTTGATATAAGTCCTGATACAATGGTAAGCTTCATAGCCATTCCCTCATCACCATTAATTACCTTAGAAGCATTATTAGTTTTTGAAGTAACATATAAGCCCCCTACGTACATATCCATAAAATACTTAACACGCGTTCCTGCACCGTTAAGCATCAAGGTATTACCGTCCATAGTTACAGTATTTTCAAACGTTACTCCATCTACCTCAGTCTGAGCTTGAGAGATTGAGAGCGTACATACTGCCATAAAAGCTAAAAATAATTTTTTCATAATCTGTTTTTGTTAATTAATTTAAATTAGGGTTTTTGTGTAAAATTCTCAATTTCTGTAAGGTTGCATTCAGTTCATACCCTAATAAAATGAGATTTGAATTTAACCAAATATAAAGCATCATTATTAATAATGCACCAATAGAGCCGTACAACTCATTATATGTGCCAAAATTATCAATATAGATACCAAAAAGGTACGTTGTTATCATAAATAATATAGTAGTCATAAATGCTCCTGGTGAGAAAAACCGACTCTGCCGACCTTGCTTAGTGCCAAAATAATACAGTGTTGCAATAACTGAGTAAATCATTATTATTACAAATAGATTTTTCCCTAACCAAAGCAATGCAATATCCATATCTGTACTCATCAAGTCCCTCTCTCTGAGAGACTCTAGTATAAACTCTAAATAAATAACTACTGATATAGTAGTAACCAACAACAATGCCAAAACTATAGAAGTACAAAGAGCGATAAAATATTGCCTAAAGAACGATCTATTAATTTCATTATAATGAGACCCTTCAAAACCGCTGAATATAGCATTTACACCATTTGCAGTAAGAAATAAAGCTAATAAACCTGCAAATGAGGCTAAGCCCGCTCGTTCATTCTGCGCAATATCTGATATAATGGGCTTAAAGAAGTCTAATGATTGCGATGGTATAAGCTCATAAATAAAGGTCATGAACTTGATATCAAAATTTGCAATAGGAACATAAGGTATAAGATTGAGTAAGAAGATTAAAGCTGGAAATATTGCCATAAAAAAACTGTAAGCAATAGAACTCGCTCTAGAACCCAGAGCTCCTTGTATAATACCATTAAAATAAGCTCTAAGTAAATCGAGTAACGTCATTCCCTCAAAACCAGGTATAACTATGGTATCAAGTAAAGATACGATCCAGCAAAAAAGCTTGAAACGCATTAAACGTTGCTCTAAAGTTTTTTCTGAGGGCATTAAACTGCTTTAAGACTCAAATCGAGATTATGTACTGAATGTGTAAGAGCACCACTAGAGATATAGTCTACACCACATAGCGCATACGCTCTAATGGTATCTTCATTTATACCTCCAGAAGATTCGATAAGACACTTTTCTCCTATGATATCTACCGCTTTGCGAGTGTCTTCGTAATTAAAATTATCAATTAAGATCCTATAGACGTGCTGGTGACTTTCTAGTATTTCTTCAATTTCTGTTAAGCTTCTCGCTTCGACTATTATTTTTAAATCTTTATTATTTTCTTCAAGATAGGAAACAGTTTTAGAAATTGCTTTTGTGATACCTCCTGCAAAATCAATGTGGTTATCCTTAAGCATAATCATATCATATAACGCGAATCGATGATTCTCCCCTCCTCCTATTTTTACGGCCCACTTTTCTAGCGCTCTAATCCCTGGGGTGGTCTTCCGAGTGTCAAGGATCTTAGTCCCTGTCCCGTCTAATAAGTTTACAAAGGATTTAGTTTTTGTTGCAATAGCACTCATACGTTGCATTGCATTCAATACTAGTCGTTCTGCCTTTAAGATACTTTGACTTGAACCAGAAACATAAAATGCAATGTCTCCGTATTTTACAGCATCACCATCATTTAAAACGTCTTCTACTACTAGAGCGGGGTCTACGTGGGCAAATACCGCTTTCGCGAAAGCGCAACCCGCAAGAATCCCTTCATCCTTAACCAATAGCTTTGCTTTACCCTGTGCATCTTTGGGAATACAAGCAAGTGAGCTATGATCACCATCTCCCACATCCTCTCGTATCGCATTACTTATTATAGTCTTAATCTCAAAATCAAATTGCTCTTGTGATATCATATACTGTCATTAATACTGTAAAAATAAGTAAAAGCGAAACTTCTCGCTTCCCTAAGCACATTTTGTATTTTTGATTGATGAATATTAAACTCCTTTGCATAGGCAAAACAGATGATAAAAAGCTACAGCAACTTGTAGAAGTTTATGCTAAGCGTCTCAATCATTATATTAAATACAACATAGAGATACTTCCAGACATAAAGAATGTAAAAAATCTAAGTGAGCAGGAGCAAAAAGTAAAGGAAGGTCAACTCTTACTTTCAAAGTTAGGCCCTTATGATCATCTCATTCTCTTTGACGAAAATGGAGATTCCTACTCGAGTGTGAGTTTTTCAAAGTATTTGCAAAAGAAAATGAATAGTGGTATCAAGACCTTGGTCTTTGTAATTGGTGGTCCCTATGGCTTTTCTGACGATGTATATAAAGCTGCAAGAGGAAGAATATCACTTTCAAAAATGACTTTTAGTCATCAAATGGTTCGACTATTTATTACAGAACAAATTTATCGTGGTTTTACGATACTTAAGGGTGAACCTTATCACCATCGGTAGTCAAAATATTGGGTCATGTATTACCCAGTTTAACCATTTTTTATGACTCGCAATAGCATAAATAGCGGTATTTCACGTTATTTTTGCAACAGATTTACGACAGATAGGTAATGGGCTCATATTCAGGTACAAAAAAGAAAAATAGATTACAGTTATTACACCAGTATTACGTGTATACTGGATTTTATTCTTTCCTTAAAGATGCACTTAAAAAAGCCTTACCTCCTATTTTATTTGTGGTCGCTGCAATAGTCTGTATACACTACTTTGTAATTGACTTAAATTCAGCACTTCAATATGTCATTGATAACTATTCTAATTTTCTAGTACTTTCATTATTCTTTGTTTCAGAATCAATACTTGGTATAATCCCTCCAGAACTTTTTATCGCGTGGAGTGATAAAACAAGTAATCCTATACTATATCTTTCCATTATTGCGATCCTGTCTTATGCGGGTGGTGCCGTTTCCTATTTTACAGGGAGAGCATCACTTAAAATAGAAGCCGTTCACAATTACTTAGAAGTAAAAATGGAAAAGCATTTAAAAAATGCTCGCAAGTGGGGTGGCTTTCTTATTATGGTAGGCGCATTATTACCCCTTCCATTTGCTGTTGCAAGTCTTGCTGCAGGGATGATTAGATTTAAATTTAAATATTGGGCACTTTTTGGTCTAGCGCGTTTTGTGCGTTATGCTATATATGGAGCTGCTATTTTTAGTCTTGTAGATTAAATGAAACTTGTTTTTGCCACTCACAACCACAATAAATTAAAAGAAGTTCAAGCTTTAGTTCCTGATCATATTGAGCTCCTAAGTCTTACAGATATAGGCTGTAATGAAGAGATTGTAGAAGATGCCAATACGATAGAGGGCAACGCTATTCTAAAAGCGCATTATGTGCGTGACACTTACGGGTATGATTGCTTTGCAGATGATACTGGACTAGAGGTAAACGCTTTAGATGGTGCTCCAGGTGTATATTCCGCGAGGTATGCTGGTCATCATAAAGATGCTAGTGATAATATGAATAAACTTCTCATCAAGCTAGCTGTGAAGTCTGACCGCAGTGCTCACTTTAAGACAGTAATCGCTTTCGCGAAAGCGCAACAAACCGAAACTTTTACTGGAATATGTAAAGGAGTAATTACCAAAGAACGACAAGGAGACGGTGGATTTGGGTATGATCCAATCTTTAAGCCCGAAGGATATGAATCTACTTTTGCACAGATGGCGCTAGATCTTAAGGGAAAAATAAGCCACAGAGGTCTTGCCATTGAAAAATTTCTTCAATTTTTAAGAGACAATTCTTAGATTTTTTAATTCTTCGCTGCAACGTATATACATTGATTATTTTGTAGTACTTTTGCAGCTTGAAATCCTCAGGGTGAGGTACTGCCACTTTTTAATGGCACGTGTTGATCGAAGCAATTGGTTTATAAGTCGTTGCGCTTCTCACAGCACGCTAACACTTATAATATTATTGTCGTATGACATTTGATCAACTGGGCTTAAATGCGCCCTTACTTCAGGCTATTGCCGATATGGGCTTTGAAACCCCATCAAAAATTCAAGAAGAAGCAATCCCCCAACTCCTAGCAGAAGAACGCGATATGGTCGCGCTAGCTCAGACTGGAACTGGAAAAACTGCTGCCTTCGGCTTCCCCCTTTTACAGAATATTGATGAACATAGTAAAACCACGCAAGGACTAATTATAGCTCCAACCCGTGAATTATGTTTACAGATTACTAACGAAATGAAGCTCTATGCAAAACACATGAAAGGTGTGCGTGTAGTGGCTGTTTATGGAGGAGCAAATATTCAAGAGCAAGCTCGTGAAATATCTAGAGGCGCACAAATAGTTGTCGCAACTCCAGGACGTATGCAAGATATGATGCGTCGTCGTATGGTAGACATCTCAAAATTGAGCTATTGTGTACTTGATGAAGCAGATGAGATGCTCAATATGGGCTTCTATGAAGATATCACAAACATTCTGGCAGACACACCAGAGGATAAACTCACGTGGCTTTTTAGTGCGACAATGCCTAGAGAGGTTTCACGTATAGCAAAAGAGTTTATGGTAAATCCTCTTGAGATTACTGTAGGACATAAAAATGAGGGTGCAAAAAATGTATCGCACGAATTCTATGTAGTACATACTCGTGATCGTTATCAAGCCCTTAAAAGACTGTCTGATGCTAATCCAGATATCTTTTCAGTGATTTTTTGCCGTACCAAGAGGGATACACAAAAAGTAGCAGAACAACTCATAGAAGATGGTTACAATGCAGGTGCATTACACGGAGACCTAAGTCAGAACCAGCGAGATCTGGTTATGAAGAGTTTTAGAAACAACCAAATTCAAATGCTTGTGGCAACAGATGTGGCTGCACGTGGGATTGATGTAGATGATATTACGCACGTAATTAACTATCAACTTCCTGATGAGATTGAGACCTACACGCACCGTTCTGGACGTACAGGACGCGCAGGAAAGACAGGAACATCAATGGTCATTGTGACTAAGAGTGAAATGCGTAAGATCAAACAGCTAGAAAAAATATTAGCTAAAAAGTTTGAACAGAAAACGATTCCTGATGGTACAGAAATCACACAGGTTCAACTATTCCACCTTGCAAATAGCATTAACAATACAGAAATCAATCACGAGATTGATTCTTACTTACCAGAAATAGAAGAGGTTTTAAAAGACAATACTAAAGAAGAGCTTATTAAGAAAGTATTTTCTGTTGAGTTTACACGCTTCTTTAATTATTATAAAAAAGCAAAAGACCTTAATCAAAATGCTGTAGCAGCGTTCAAAGAAGAGTCTGGAGATACAACACGTTACTTTATTAACGTAGGTCGTAAAGATGATTTTGACTGGATGAAGCTCAAAGATTTTCTCAAAGAAATGACTGGCTTAGGTCAAGATGGCATTTACCGTGTAGACTGTAAAGATGCCTTCTCATTTTTTAACACAGATACAGAGCATAAGGAAAAAGTACTTGCACTCTTTCAAGACTATCAACTTGATGGACGTCGCATAAGTGTAGAAGAAACACAAGGAGGCGGTGGTCGCGGTGGCGATCGCAAGCGAGGCGGAGGCCGCGGAGATCGTCGTGGTGGTAAAGACGGCTTTAGAGGCGGAAGAAGTGGTGGCGATCGTAAGCGTAGAGACCGCAGAGATGATAGAGGTTCTGATAGAAAGAGATCAGAAAGAAGAGATGGTTCAAAAAGCCGAGATCGAAAATCTAACTATAGTGATGACCAAGGAAGTCGCTCTAGAAGTAGATCAGATAGATCAGAAAACAGATCAGACCGTCGTGGTGGCTCTGGACGTACACCAGACAATGCGTCTACAGGAAATAAGAGTCCATTTTCAGGTAAAAGAAGACGTAGAAGCTAGAAATGATCGCTTTGTATGTTAGAATTATTGTAAAAAAGATAATTTGGTATGATTTTCTCTTGGGATTGCATAAATTGCTTTACCCTATGAAGAAAATCATACTAAGTCTTTTAGTGTTTGTTGTATACACAGCAGGATACGCTCAAGAAACATCACCTCCTGTTGATGAAACTACAACTCAAACTCAGTTGGAGGATGGCTTTATAAGTGGTCAAGTGCTATCAAGTAGTACCGATATACCGCTTCAAAACGTAAATATCCTCAACCTCTCAAATTTTAAAGGAGCAACTACAAGCACTACAGGAAACTTTGAAATCAAGGCCGCTGTAGATGATACCCTATATTTCTCGTATTTGGGGTATAAATCTTTGAAGGTTAGAGTAAGTAATGATTGGATTACCTACGGTGATGTAAAAATTAAAATGACTGAAATAGGCATTGCGCTAGAAGAAGTTGTTGTCCAAGAAATTGAACTTACGGGTTATTTAGAAATAGACGCAAAGAGAATTCCCATTTATAGCAATCAGCGATATAGTATCTCTGGATTGAACTCTGGATATGAAGTAGGTAAAAGTCAACCAGGTGCGGTATCTCGCATTTTGAGCTCGATCTTTAATCCTGCAGATTTCCTTTACAATATTTTTAGTCGTAAGAAGGGACAACTACGTAAGTTGCGACAAATGAAGGAAGATGATAAGGTGCGCAATTTATTAGAGCGTAAATTTGATCGAGAGACTTTAGGAGCATTGTTACAGATAGACCGTGTAGACATAGATGCCATTCTTAAAAATTGCAGCTATTCTGATAATTTTATTATGACTGCGAACGATCTTCAAATACTTGACGC
>CAWUIT010000096.1:0-9834 GCA_963922345.1 uncultured Dokdonia sp.
ATTCCCACGGATGCAAGACCTAACAAAAATGTAGAACTACTCGTCATGACAGCGGTTGCAGTAAGACTTTTCTTTACGTTTTGATACAGTCGATCTACACCTTCTTCAAAAGTTTTATTTTCTTGAGCCTCTGCACCAAAGCCTTTAATAACTCGCACACCAGAAAGCGTTTCTGTAAGACGCCCCGTGACCTCTGCATTTATTTTTCCACGATTTCTGAATATTGGTCGTATATACTTGAAAGCCCGCAATGCGACATAGCCAAAAATACCTACAGGTAGAAAGACAAATAGCGTCATTAAAGCATTAATCCTTATCAATAAGACTAAAGAGACTACGGCCGTTATTGTCCCGCCCACTAGCTGTACAAGACCAGTACCTATAAGATTACGTACGCCCTCTACATCATTCATAATACGAGATACTAACGCTCCAGACTTGGAATTATCAAAAAAGTTTATAGGAAGTGATAATACCTTTTTTTGAACCTGCGCTCTAAGCTCAGAGATTAAAAATTGAGCTTGAACACTTAAAATCCTTGTAAGTAAAAAAGAGGTCACTGCTTGTATCAGGAGAGCAAAACCAACCAACCATAGTAGATCATAGAGAGCTGGCATATCTTTATTTGGAATAATATCATCCAGTAATGCTTTTGATTTCCACGGTAAAACTAGAGACGCAAGTCTTCCTATAATGATCAGAATTAATCCTATAAAAACAAGTTTTCGGCGGGGCCAGATAATTGACTTAAAGGCAGATGCAATGGTGATTTTACTTTTTTGCTGAGTATCTTTTGGCATATAGTAAAGGTAGCAGTAATTACGCTTTCGCGAAAGCGTGATACCCCAAGTTTAATGAGACATTAATCAATACCCCTTGCATCGTACACTATGACCTTTTCCCAAAGATGGGCGCATTGATCAATAAATATCTTGTGAGCATCTTCTTCCTGATAAGCTTGCTGCGCCACTGCTGACTCAAAAGTTAATATAAGACTATACGTAAAACTGCCATCAACCACATCTCGCGTTGCAATGGGTGGAGTGCCTATAAAATTAGTTTTTGCAAACTTTGATTGCTGTAAAAACGTCTTTAGTGAAGATTCAAATAAAGCACGACCTTGAGTATCTTCTGGATCTTTAAACCAAAAATAAACCACGTGAGTGTAATTGCTATCAAATTGAGCGCTATTAGATTTTATTTGATTAGATGCTTTTGTATCATCTCTTTCTGTGCTTGGAGAATGTTTACAAGCGACTAAATTACAAAGCGTTACAAACACTAATAAAACTTTATAAATAGACTTCATAAATGATGATTTTTTGGATACTAAAATTGTAATGACCACGTTTAATCTACGACTAATGTAAAGACAAAAAATTAGTCCCTTTTTATTTCTTAAAATTTTCTTAAAGAATATTTCGAATCTTGCAGCTTTACTGGGCTGGCGAAGTATTATTTAACAAGTTTAGTTAAATACTTGCTTTTATAAATCTTTTAAGTTATAATGGGGTATTACTCACTAAATACACATAAAATACATGAGACAACTCAAAATCACCAAGCAGGTAACTAACAGAGAGACAAAATCCTTGAATAATTACCTTCAGGATGTGAGCAAGATTGATTTAATTACTGCTGAAGAAGAGGTTGAGTTAGCACAGCGCATTCAAAAAGGAGATGAGAGAGCATTAGATGCTCTTACTCGTGCAAACCTTCGTTTTGTAATTTCTGTTGCCAAACAATATCAAAATCAAGGATTATCCTTATCTGATTTAATTAATGAAGGAAATGTAGGTCTTGTAAAAGCTGCTAAGCGTTTTGATGAGACAAGAGGTTTTAAATTTATCTCATACGCAGTATGGTGGATAAGACAGTCTATCTTACAAGCTATCGCAGAACACGCACGTACGGTACGTTTACCTTTAAATAAAATTGGAGAAATAAGTAAGATTAACAAGGCGATGGTGTACCTACAGCAAGTACACGAGCGTAAGCCTACCTCTGGAGAGATAGCTAAGTATCTAGACATCTCTGAAGAAAAAGTGAAAATCTCGCTTAAAAACGTAAGTCGTAGTTTAAGTATGGATGCACCTTTTGCAGAGGGTGAAAATGATAATAACCTTTATGACGTATTAAGTTCTAGCGAGTCTCCAAGACCTGATAGAGAGTTAATGCAAGAATCTTTAAGTATTGAGATTAATAGAGCATTAGATACGCTAACTGAAAAAGAGGCAGAAGTTGTACGTCTTAATTACGGATTAGGAAATCAACCTGCTATGACACTTCAAGAGATTGGAGATATTTTTGACTTAAGTAGAGAGCGTGTAAGACAGATTCGCGAGAAAGCAATCAAGAGATTGCGTCACACATCTAAGAGTAAAATTTTAATGAAGTACTTAGGATAAGATGTATTCTAATAAAAATTAAAAAAAGCCCGTTTTAAAACGGGCTTTTTTTGGTTAAGTAGGTTAGATATTAATGCCAGATTTGGGGCCTAGACATTAAAACTATCTCTAAATCAACTTATGAATTGGGGGCTTCTAAGTTTAGTCAACATATGAAATGGGGTTTCTTATGGTTGATCATCTTTCAATGATGGTTCAAATATAAAACGGTTTTTTTAATCTCACAAGCGTTTTGTGTATTTTATCGTTATTTTTTTACTTTTAATCGATGTTTACGGAACTTGTGAAGAAAATTTCCTAATATTTAATGAGTAAAAAGAATTCAATAAATAATTAAACCTTTCCAAGATATCCTAGTCTAATACTTATGAAAACCCTTTTGTGACCGAAGATCAACTTGTCATAGCGCTTAAAGAAAATGCAGACGATGCCTCCTTTGCATTATTATTAGACAGATACCAAAAGCCTCTATACTGGCACATACGTGGTATTGTAAAAAATCATGAAGACGCAGATGACATTTTACAAAATGTGTTCATCAAAGTGTTTAAGAGTATTCAAAATTTCAAGGGTGATAGTAAACTTTACACCTGGCTTTATAGAATTGCTACCAATGAATCTCTAACATTCTTAAAAAAGAGAGCAAAACAGTACAAGATCTCAAGTGAGGAGCTGCAGGGAAGACTGATTGAAAACTTAGAGAGTGATGTCTATTTTGAGGGCGATGCCATACAACTAGCTCTGGAAAAAGCTCTTGCAACCTTACCAGAAAAACAAAGATTAGTATTTCAAATGAAATATTATCAAGACCTTAAATATGATGATATGAGTGAGATTTTAGACACCTCTGTAGGTGCGCTTAAAAGTTCATATCACATCGCTACAAAAAAGATAATGAATGCTCTAAAAGAAGATTAAACTATTTAACACTCTTAAAGTCTTATAAATATAGATGACTACTAAAAATAACATACCAGAAGAACGAGGTTTTAAAACTCCTCCCTCCTACTTCATAACAAGTAAGGAGACTATACTTAATTCTCTCAAGATTGAGTCAAGTACTGGTAAAAGTCGTCCTTTTGATATTCCTGAAAATTATTTTGAAAATCAAAAGATTGAGATGCTAGATTTGCTTTTGCGAAAGCGTAATGAGGTAAAAGATATTGAGAATACACAGTCTAAGGTTATTAGTTTAAACAAGTACTACTATACTCTTGCTGGAATTGCGGCTGCAGTATTAATTTTTGTGAGTATTTATTACACGCAATATCAAAATACACCTTCTCAGAATTTTGAAATGACCTCTATTACCAATTATCTAGAGGACAATACAGACCTTGATGGCATCGATTTTGCAGACTGGCTTAGTGAAGAAGATATTAGCACACTTCAAAATGATATTGCACTAGAGGATGCCTCGATTATAGAATATCTTGAAGATCGCACAGATAGTTATGACTTATATACACAATACTAAAACAATGAAATTTTTTATACCTCTTATATTGCTCATTACCCTTACCACATCTGTTTTTGGTCAAGGTAGCCGTGAGGATCGCAAGGAAAAAATTAAAGCCTTTAAGATAGCGTACCTTACAGAGCGACTTGAACTCAGTCCGGATGAGGCGCAAACATTCTGGCCCATTTATAACGCATATGATAAGAAGATGTCTGATATACATCGTACAGAACGTTCTGTACTTAGAGATTCTAGAGCGCAGTTTGAAACGATGAACGAGGAAATGGCAAAAACTACCTTAGAAAGCATTCAGCGTTTTGATGAGCAAAAAGAAATGTCCAGAAAAGAACTCTTAAACAGTCTCAAAAACAAGCTCTCTTACAAGAAAATTCTCATTCTCATTAAAGCCGAGAGCGATTTTAAGCGAGATCTTCTGCGTAAACTAAAGGGCGAAAGAAAAGGTGGTAGATTTCCAATACCTTAACCTTACTGCCTTTTAAAGGTTAATCTTGCTAAAACATTTTGACCCCCAGCATAGGCTATAGAGTCATTTGCAAATCGTATACTCAAAAATGGAGCATCAGAAATTTGCTTCCAAGAATGACCTTTATCCTGAGAGTAAGACATTCCTGAAAATCCAGTGGCTATAATTTCATTTCCATCCGTGTTAGGTACAAACTGTACACAGCTTTTATAACCATCATTAGCATTTGATGCGACAATCGCCCACGTTTTACCACCATCTTCTGTAGTTGCAATATTATTAACAGCATCTTCGGGTTTAGTATAATCACCACCATAAATGATACCTAGCAAGGAATCATAAAAGTCCATAGAATAACCACCCTGCGTATTGCTATTTTGATCTATAGGTAGATTACGTACCGTCCAAGATATCCCCCTATCGTCAGAACGGTAGAGTCTTGAAACTCCTCCTCCAGTTAATAGCCAAGTCTCGTCATCTATTACCTTTATAGTAGTATCGCTCGCTGCAAAAGCGCCTTCACTAGCAATGGGATCAGGTAGGTCGCTACAAGAAATCTTCTGCCAGTTAGTACCACCATCTCTGGTAATTAATATCGAGAGACATCCATCTGTAGCATCCCCCACTGCAATTCCCTCTTCATTATTCCAAAAAGTCATCGCATCATAAAAAACCTTTTCTCCAGCTTCTGTATAGACTAACGACATTTTATTGGTGTCTAAATCGTATCTGTACAACAATGCAGGATTACCTATTGAGAGTAAAAATATAGCCTTTTCTGTAGTTGCGATACTCCTAAAAGACGGATACGATTCTATAAAATTCACTCGACCCTTGTTCGTCTCAACGATGTCAGTGTATAATTGATTACCGCTAGTAAATTTCAAAATCCCATAGTGACCATTACTGCCCGCATAAACTAGCGCATTCTCAGTAACTTCAAGAGCTCTTATACTGGTACTGTCTTGGTGTAAAAAATCTATTTCTACTTTCGTGAAAGGTTGAAGACTCGACTTATTGGCTTCTGGATCCACAGTTGTAGATTGTTTACAAGAAGCTATTGTCAAAAACAACCATAATAAATAGATAATACGCATAATCAAAATTTACGTAAAAATAGGACTATTGCACAAAGAACCAATACCTTTGCACCCTCAAAACAACGTATGAAATTACACAGAAATCTAGTCTTTGCAGCAGTTGATGCTCTAGGAATGATCTTTAATGATGGAGAGCAGGCTGACAAGGTGTTAAGAAAAGTATTAAAGTTTGATAAACGCTGGGGCTCACGAGATCGCAGCTTTATTGCAGAAACAGTTTATGACATTGTCAGGTGGAAGCGCTTGTATACCGAGATTGCCGAAGTTAAAGCCCCTTATAGTAGACCTAATTTATTTAGACTATTTGCTGTTTGGGCAACTCTTAGAGGTATAGAAGTGCCAGACTGGAAGCAAATAGAACCCATACCTACTCGTAGAATTAAAGGACGATTTGATGAATTGTCAAAAATTAGAAAATACAGGGAGTCTATTCCAGATTGGATGGATGAAATGGGAGAGAAAGCACTAGGAGGCAAAAAATGGGAGGCAGAGCTTGCCGCACTTAATACTCAAGCACAAGTCGTTTTAAGAGCAAATACATTGAGAGCCTCAGTAAAAGAGGTTAGAAACACTCTTGCAGATCAAGACATCGACACGAAAATATTGAACGATTATCCTGACGCCCTAGAGCTTATTGAACGTAAAAATGTCTTTACTAGTGATGCCTTCAAAAATGGATTTTTTGAGGTACAAGATGCTTCTTCGCAAAAAGTTGCCCGCTATCTTGACGTATCTCCTGGAATGAGAGTAGTTGATGCTTGTGCAGGAGCTGGTGGAAAGACGTTACATCTTGCTGCACTCTTGGAAAATAAAGGGCAAATTGTAGCGATGGATATTTATGAAGGTAAGTTAAAAGAGCTCAAAAGAAGGGCAAAACGTGCAGGAGCTCATAATATAGAAACTCGTGAAATTACGTCAACTAAAGTATTTAAAAAGCTTTACGACAGTGCAGATCGCGTGCTTATAGACGCACCTTGTACTGGCATAGGAACAATAAAACGTAATCCAGATTTAAAGTGGAAATTGCAGCCAGAATTTGTAGATAAAGTAGTCCAACGCCAAGCCGAACTTTTAGAGAGTTATAGTAAGATTGTTAAAGAAAGTGGTAAACTGGTGTACGCAACTTGCTCCATTCTACCGAGAGAAAATCAAGATCAAATACGCGCATTCTTAGAAACAACGCAAGGAAAAAATTTTAAATTAGATAAGGAAGAAACTGTCAGTCCTGCATTGTCTGGATATGATGGATTTTATATGGCTTTGCTTTCGCGAAAGCAGTAAAAAATGAATATGATTAAAAAATACACGCTACTTTTATTATTTATACCTGTTTTAAGCTTTGCCCAACAGGACTATTATAACGACACTGCAGTATACCTAACAGGTCAAGATTTACTTTTAGAACTAAGAGCAAAATTATCTCAATTTAATCAAAATTATAACTACGGGGATTTTAGAGATACTACGCTAATAACAGACGCAAATCCTGATAATGATAATGAGGTTTTGCTCCTATATGGCTTTGACGATACAGATGGAAACTGTACGACAGATAGACGTCGAGATAATGACCTCTTTGGAGGTGACAATTGTGAGTTTAATCGTGAGCATACATTCCCTAGAAGTCTAGCAAATCCATCTATGGGTTCTGCAAATAATAGTGCTACGGGTATCGTTGCAGATCCTCATAATTTAAGACCGAGCGATGTACAAAGAAATGGCGCTAGAGGATCAAAAAAATTCAATGATGGTTCTGGTAATTCTGGTGATGTAGCATCAGGAGATTGGTATCCTGGTGATGAATGGAAAGGAGATGTTGCAAGAGCAATGATGTATATGTATGTGAGATATGGAGAGCGCTGTTTACCCTCTTTAGTAGGGCAAGGACCACTTCAAGAGGATACACAAATGCTACAACTATTTTTAGAATGGAATGTTGAAGACCCGGTTTCTCAGATGGAAATGCAACGTAATGATCCACTAGAAGAACAATATGGTAGTAGGAATCCTTTTATAGACAATCCTATCCTAGCAACTTACATCTGGGGAGGCACTCCTGCAGAAGATTTCTGGGGGCCTCTCTCTGTAGCAACACATAGTCTTCCTAGACTAATGGTCTATCCTAATCCTGCAGATACTTTTATAACTGTAGCATCGAATCAATCCTACAAAACAGTGCGTATTTTTAATTTACTTGGTCAATCTGTTTTAGATTATAAAAAATTAAGCGGTGAAAATCAAAGTTACATTGACGTCTCTCAGTTAACTCCTGGTTTCTATTTATTAAAGATTGACAATCAAGCACAACGATTACTCATTAAATAACGTTAGAATAAAAAAATGCGGGCTAAGGCCCGCATTTTGATTTCAATGATGTTATAAGTATTTACTCTACTAAGATCTTAGCAGCCTTTACAAAACTACCGAGCTCATCATTTACCTTAATGATATAAACTCCTGTAGAAACACTAGATAAATCTAGATTAACTCTATATCCATTTGCATCTTTAGCAATCGGCTTATATTTTAATTGCTGCCCGAGCATATTAGTAACACTTACAAAAACGCGCCCATCAAAATTTGTCGTAAGAAGTACATCAAAATTGTTGTTTTCTAATTTATCAACTGTGAGAGAAGTAAATTGTGTACTTAAATCATCTACAGTAAGTGTAGATTCTACAGTTTTTTGGGTTGCGTCATTAGAGCCATTGGAATCAGTTGCTAATAACGTACGTGCCTCAAACTCATAAATCCCTACTGTTGAAAGATCTGCTTGCTGTGAGAAAGTATATGTAAGATTAGAACCTGGTGCGATTGCCGTGTTGATAGTTTCTATCACTGGATCACCGCCATCTATTGTGTACTGTACATCAAAATTAACTTGCTCGAGAGAGCCAAAATTTGAAATATCAACAGTAACATCTTGAAGACCTAACTCAATACCTGAATCTGGTGCCGTGATTTCAGTTACGCCTACATCTGCCGGTGGTAAAGCGTCTGTAATGATTACAGTATAATCGTGTACTTCACCAAAATCAAAATCACTACAAGGGTTATTTATATCACCAGCACCCGATGTATCGATAGCTTTTACTCTCAATCTATGTGATCCTAATGCAGCCCCTACTGGAATGACTAACTCGAAATCTTCAAGAACATTAACTGTTGTAAAAAATACACCAGCAATTAATTGTTCGTCATTCTCAAAATCACCATCATCGTCAAAATCAACCCACGCTGATAGAGCCTCTACTCCTGGACCACCTGGCCAATTTTGTCGAGCTTGAAGTGTATATACATTTGAACCTGCTTGATTACTCAACTCAGTGGATAAATTAGTTCTATCTGCATAACCTGCTGGACTTGTATCAGGCTCTGTATTACAACCATCTCCTCCATCATCTGCATCAATGGTATTTAAAACAAACCTCTTGATTCCATCTAAGTTACACCCTATTAAAGCTTCAGGTGTACAAAATTCATTTTCGACAGTTTTTGTAAATGAGTCATTAGAAACATCTTGATCTCCCGCTAGATTCGTTGCTAGTACGAAATCATAAGATCCTAATTCAGATAAATCTGCCTCAGTTGTAAAAGTGAAGTTTGCAGTAGATTGGGCCGCTAAGGTTTCGGTGAAGTTTTCTTCGACCGTTGCTCCCCCATTTATAGTATATTGAACAGGAAAACCAATCTGATCAGAAGTTCCATAATTTGTAACCTCAACAGTTATTACCTCATTTGCTGATAGTCCAGAACCTGTTATAGGAGTTATCAATTCACTCACACCTGTGTCGTTAGTGAATAAATGTGTTACATCTTTACTAGCTGTATCATTTACTGTGGATTGGTCACCAGTCTGACTTACAGTAGCTTCTAAGGTATATGTCTGGCCCTCATTTGAAAGATCTGCATTAGTCGTAAAACTATATGTTACTAATGTATTTGCTGGTATTGGTCCAGTGATAACTTCATTTGCTATTACAGTACCATCAACGCTCAATGAAATAGGCACATTGGTCTGATCAGTAGTTCCAAAGTTTCTAACCGACACTTCAACAGTCTCATTAGCGCTTAAATCACCATCTTCTGGAGTATCAATAGATATTACCCCCAAATCTGTTTCAAAACCTGCTGAGAGATTAAACGCAGCGATACGTGTAGCCCAAGAATTATTAGTTTTAAAATATTCAGATGTATGCCAGAATGTGAAATTATCTGGATCTACTGTTAGTTGAGAATAATCACCAAATCGATTCGTGTTAGTTTGTACACCTCCTCCAGAAATTATAACCTCTTCTCCGATAGTCATTTGTCCAGCAGCGTCACCATCAAAACGTCCTGTATAGCTTATACCTACAGGCAATGTAGGTCCTCCAATATTAA
>CAWUIT010000097.1:0-9825 GCA_963922345.1 uncultured Dokdonia sp.
TCATCTTTGAAAAATCTAACGATCTTCCATCAACTCTAGGTGGCGTGCCTGTTTTCATCCTGCCACTATCAAAACCAAAACTCAGCAATTGTTCTGTTATCCCGGTGGCTGCTCTTTCACCTGCTCTCCCTCCACCAAACTGCTTCTCACCTATATGTATTAAGCCATTTAAAAAAGTGCCATTCGTTAATACAACGGATCTACCTCGTACTTCAATTCCTAGCGAGGTTTTTACTCCTACTACGGTATCTTTTTCAATAAGCAAACCGCTTACCATCTCTTGATAAAAATCAAGATTAGGCGTCCCTTCCAATCGTAATCTCCACTCTTCTGCAAACCGCATACGATCACTTTGTACTCTAGGAGACCACATTGCTGGCCCCTTTGATTTATTAAGCATCTTAAATTGGATTGCGGTGTTATCAGATACAATACCACTGTAACCACCAAGCGCATCGATCTCTCTTACGATTTGTCCCTTAGCTATTCCTCCCATTGCTGGGTTACAACTCATCTGAGCAATAGTCTGCAAATTCATGGTGATTAACAAAGTACTACTACCCATATTTGCAGCGGCTGCAGCAGCCTCACATCCTGCGTGACCTGCACCTACTACAATAACGTCATATGTATCAAGAAATAAACTCATTGTTTCACGTGGAACATTAAATACTGGTTACTTTTGCTTTCGCGAAAGCTACTTGCGCCTTCTCAAAAAGTCTGCAAAGATACAGAGGCTTAACGAGATAACAGAAAAATACGGTGTGAAAATTACACTCACATATCTGGGCCAATTAACGAGTTAACGGATGGCCAGATATGTGTTTTCTTTAGTGCGCATTGTTTTAATCTCCTCGTTGGTTTTATCCTTATATCCGCAAAAGTGTAACAATCCGTGTACCATTACCCTACTAAGCTCATCTCTGAAAGTGGTGGAAAAATCCTTGGCGTTATCCTCTACTCTCTCTACGGAAATATAAATATCTCCACTAACAATATCTCCAAAAGTGTAATCAAAACTTATCACATCTGTAAGCGTGTCATGAGATAGAAACTCAACGTTCATTTTGTGCAAATACTCATCATTACAAAAGATGTAGTTGATCTCCCCAACCTCTTTTTTCTCATTACTTAACACTGTATTGAGCCAGGTTTTTGCACCCTCCTCATTAAGTAACTTAAAATCATTAATGCTATTAAAAACTATCATTCTTACTTTGAAAATAACGTTGAACTTTACGCTTATACTCTTCCTTTATAGGTAGTGCATTTCTATTAAGTATTTCTGTTGTGTTGAAATATTGTTTTGCACGCTCTAAAGAACTATTTATAGGATTTGAAAAGGATTCATTATTTGTTGTAGATTCTCGTTTCTCTTCCTCCCCTTGCTGAAATGATGCATCCTTCAATTTAAGTAGTTCATGTTTGAGCTTTGTCATTCGCTGTAAATTCTCATTTGTGAAACCTTTATCTAACAATTGCTGTTCAACTTGTTCCATGTCCTTTACAAGTTTCTTCGCATCATCTCCTAACCCTTCCCTTTCTATCGCATCCTGCAACTGCTGTCTAAGCTTAGATTGCTCTTTATAAATTTCATATAACAAGCCTTGCTCATACTCATCATTATTGTCTTCTTGATCTTCTGACTCCCCATCTCCATTTTTAGAACCCTTACCATTCAAGTCTGAATTAGACGACCCTTCACTACCTCCGTTACCGCCTTCACCCTCTCCAGATTTTCCGTTAGCTCCACTAGACCCTTCACTATCACCAGGGGCGCCACCCTCTTGCTCTCCCCCACCCTCACCGGGGCTTTTACCATCTTGACCATTACCATCATCTCCGGGCTTTTTACCTTTCCCCATTTTCTCATTAAGTTCTTCTTGACTCTGGATAATATCAGGTAACTGCTGTCCACCTCCACTACCTTGGCCCATTCCCATTCCCTTGCCTTGACCTGATCCACTTCCAGACATCATCGCGCTCTGTAAACTATCTAACATCTGGCTTAGAAAGTCTGCAAGTTTATTTGCTCCAGTTATGACATACTGTTGACTACTTACACCTTGAATTACTCGGCTTTGTGCAAGTCTCTCTAGCGCCTTATCCATATTGTAATCAATATCTACAAGTGTTTCATTAATAATCTCATCTAGCTTAGGCTGGCGCAAAGAAAGTGCATATAAACTATCATCTACGTGCTCAAAATTCTGTTTTAACTCGTTTTGTCTCCTCAAACGCTTAGCATACATAGGATTTTTATCGTCTATCCTACGAAAATCCATCATCAAGCGCTCCTCTTCAAAGCTGAAAACCAGCAAGTTATCAAGTATCTGACGTAACATTTCTACATCTTCTTCTAGTCCTTCCTGACCACTCATCTGCATTTGAGACTGCATCGACTGACTCATTTGCTTCATTTTTTCAGCGGCCTTCTTTTGTTTTTTTTGAGCCTCAGACTTATCCTGCGGTTTGCCTGAAGCATCTTCTTGCTGCTCTTGCTTTTCCAACTCTTCTGTAGCTCCGTTTTGCTCTTCTTTTATCTCCTCTTGCTTTTTTTCATCACCAGGTAAATCCATTGGCTTTTTGAGCTCCTGATTTTCCTCTTCTAACTTTTCAAGAGCCTCTTCAATCTCCTTAAATTCCTTGTTTAGTTTCTCCTGCTCTTCTTTGGTGTTTTCAGCACCATCTTTTTTACTAAGCGCCTCTTGCTTGTTTGCTAGTTTTTCTAATTCATTAGCAATCTGCTCTGCCTTCTTTTGAACATAATACCTTTTTGTAAGCTCCACCATTTGTTCAAGGTTGCGCTTATTATTTTTGTTTTGCTTCTCTAATTTTTCAAGTTTTTCAGATAACTCTTCCTTCGGCATTTTATCTCGGAGTTCTTGTAACTCTTTAAGAAGTCGCTCATTTTCTTTGGCCTTTTTCTCTTGACGTTCTAAGCGATCTTTCAAAGCTTCTTTGTCTTCATCAATCGTTTCAGACTCTTTTTGGAATTCATCTAGATTTTCTTTCAATTGCTTAGAAAAATCTTTCATCATATCTTCCTGCTGCTGTTGTCTTTTTAAGAAGTTGTCTAGCTTTTTTTGATCATTAAAGTTTAATTCTTTTTTCTCCTTTTGTGTTTTTGAAATCTCTTGTAATTCCTTTTCTTGAGTTTTCAACTGCTTTAGAGACTTGTCAAGATTACTTATGGACTTTTGTTGTTGCTCTAATTGTTTATTCTTAAGCTCACTGTCCGAAAGCTTTAAAAAACTGAAGATGGTACTCTTCGTACTTTTAAAACGATGTACGCCATCATTATCAAAAACTTCAAAATAGTACTCATAATTTACACCTTCTTCAAGTGGTAAGTCATTGGGAAAAGCAAATAAAAACTGATCTACATTTCCCTTTTTAATTGGAATGTTTTGAACTTGTTTAGTTTCGGTTTCAGCTGGATAATACACCAATTGAAGTTTAGAAAGGCCATAATCATCACTCACTTTACCATAAAAATAAGTCTGTTGTTCGTTTACGGTGTCCCTTTTTGCTTCTAAAGCTATCTGAGGATACTGATCTTTTATTACTTGTAAATTATAGGCGAGGCGTTCATAATCTTGTAGCGCAGTATTGCTCGTACTCACTTCATAGGATGTACTATTATAAATTCTCTTTGACGTTGTAAACAATTTTAAAGCATTCACATTTTCGCTTAAAGCGAAAGGAATAATAGTATCTCTCAATATGAGATCTACTTGCTCTGTCTGTTTTGTGTCTAAATTCCAGGTGATAGTCGTGCCCTCTGGGATTACAGCATTTCCTGTATTTTTAATACGTTCAGAGGTTTTTTGAGTATGCGCAGGATAACTAAGCAACATCTCAAAATCTACTAAAACTGGAACATTGAGTACCTCTAGCGTATAGGGTCTCGATACAACCTCATTTGCATTTAAATTAAAATCAATTGTTGAAGTAGGCTGTTCAAACACATAACTATATTCTCCGGGAGCAACTTGCTGAAGGAAATAAGTCTCTTCGTTAAAGCGTATCACCGGATCTTCAGGAATTATATCTCCTATGGTGCGTACGCGTAGCTCAAAATTCTTATTCTCTAGTGCTTGCAAACTCTCATTAATTACAAAGAAGCTAAAAGGTGCTGGCGGCTCATAAGCCTCGTTATAATTTACTACACGCTCATAACTTGATGAAAATACCTTTTCCTTACCTGTATAATTTGCTAGTAAGAAAATAACCACTGGTATTGCAGCATACTTTAAATACTTTGCGTTTTTCTTAAAATCTATGGCTAGACTAAAAGGTATAGGCTCTAATTCTAAGCTTTTTTGCTCAATACTAGCGAGCATCAACTCAGAATTGTGTGTTGTATCTCTAAGCTGCAACGTGTTTATAAGCTTATCACTCACCTCTGGAAAGTGGTTTCCAATCAAGGTGGCCGCATCTTTATAAACAATTCCTTTAAAAAGTTTAAGTAGCCTTGCTAATGGTAACGCTATAAATTTAAAAAGCAATCCAGCTTCTACCACTATAAAAGCCCAAAAGAGCACTGCTCTACCTGCTGTACTTAACCAGAAAAAATACTCAATTAATAAGGTAATTAGAAAATAAAGTACTCCGAATGCAAAAAATAATATGATGCCTCTTAAAAGCTCATTAGTATAGTATTTTTTTATAAACTGCTCGAGCTTATCCTCTATTCTCTTAAATCTATTCGTCATCTGTCCAAGTTCTCTTTATAGCAACCTCTAAAGTACTATTTTATTATGTTTTTAGAATGTTCTATTTTGTAGGTTTAAAACATACTATGAAAGATCTTAAGTACTTAACAGCATATACTATACCTCTCTGTACGATTATAGGGCTCATTTATCAAGGTTTCTGGTCGTGGCTTGCTCCCGTATATACATTTATAGCTGTGCCTGTACTTGAAACTCTTTTCCCTGTAAATAATCACAATATTGATGATGATGAAAAGCTTGAGAAAAAGAAGCTGCATTGGACAGACTTCTTGTTATACTTTAATGTAGTTATAGTCTTTGGAATCATCTACTTTACCCTTGTAACACTTACTAGTGGTAATTTTACTACTGGAGAGATCATAGGTTTAATATTTTCCACAGGTATTGTGATAGGTTCAAACGGTATCAATGTGGCGCACGAGCTTGGGCACCGTAAAAGTAAAGTAGAGCAATTACTGGGCAAATTACTACTACTGCCGGCATTATATATGCATTTTTTTATAGAACATAACTATGGTCACCACCTTAAGGCTGCCACACCAGAAGATCCTGCAACTGCTAAATACAACCAATCTTTATATGCCTTCTGGATATCTTCCGTTTATAAGCAATATACCAGTGCTTGGAGTATACAAATAGCTCTTTTAAGGAGGGCGCACCTCCCATTTGTATCTATTAAAAATGATATGCTGTGGTATCATATACTACAAGCGGTGTATCTAGCAGCTGGCTACTGGTTTTTTGGGATATACGGTTTTCTTATCTTGATATTTACGGCGATTTCTGGGTTTTTACTACTCGAGACTATTAATTACATCGAACATTATGGTTTGCGTCGTAAAAAAACCTCTAGCGGCCGTTACGAGCGTGTACGGGAGGTACACTCGTGGAACAGCAACCACGTTTTTGGACGTATTTTACTCTATGAACTCACACGCCATAGTGATCATCATTACAGAGCAAATAAAAAATTCCAGCTTCTAGACTATCACGATATCAGTCCTCAACTTCCTTATGGTTACCCCACAAGTATGGTATTGTCTCTCTTTCCGCCACTTTGGTTTAAGGTGATGAATAAACGAGTCCCGAAAGATCAGGTACCTCAAAACGAATAAAATTTTTTACGCTTTCGCGAAAGCGTAACTACCTCTTCACAAAACTTTACAGCTGGATGTTTCACGTCTTATGATGCTTCCCAGTATCTTTGCACAAAATATCAAGGTTATGTCTCAAAATGTAAGAGTGCGCTTTGCACCAAGCCCTACAGGCCCACTACATATAGGCGGTGTACGTACCGCGCTTTTCAATTATTTATTTGCAAAAAAACACGGAGGTACCTTCATACTACGTATTGAAGATACAGATCAAAGTCGCTATGTAGAAGGCGCCGAAGACTATATACGAGAGAGCTTAAATTGGTGTGGAATATCGTATGATGAAGGACCTACAAAAGATGGTGGCTACGGCCCTTACCGTCAAAGCGAGCGTCAAGATAAGTATCACGCTTATGCGAAGAAATTAGTAGATTCTGGCAACGCTTATTACGCCTTTGATACCGCCGAAAAGTTAGATTATCATAGAAAAAATCACGAGTCGCAGGGTAAAACCTTTATTTACAACTGGCATAATAGACTCAAATTAGACAATTCTCTTACCCTATCACCAGAAGAAACACAAAAGCGTATAGCGGCAGGAGCAGATTATGTGATACGTTTTAAATCTCCTCAGGATGAAATCTTACATCTTAATGACGAGATACGCGGAGCAATTGAGATAGATACAAACATTCTAGATGATAAAGTCCTCTTTAAGTCTGACGGAATGCCTACGTATCATTTAGCAAATATTGTTGATGATCATTTAATGGAAATAAGCCACGTTATAAGAGGAGAGGAGTGGTTACCATCGCTGGCTTTACACGTCCTTTTATACAAAGCTTTTGACTGGAAGCCTCCTGTATTTGCACACCTCCCGCTTATACTCAAACCAGTAGGAAAAGGAAAGCTGAGTAAACGAGATGGTGACAAAATGGGCTTCCCTGTATTCCCATTACAATGGAATGATCCTAAAACTGGAGATACCTCGATAGGGTATAGAGAAGAAGGTTATTTTCCAGAAGCTGTCGTAAATATGCTCGCCTTTTTAGGTTGGAATCCAGGAACAGAGCAAGAGATATTCTCTCTAGAAGAATTGACAGAGGCCTTTGAATTGACACGCGTGAATAAGGCAGGTGCAAAATTTGATCCTGAGAAAACAAAATGGTTTCAACAGCAATACATGCAGGATAAACCTGTAGAAGAGATAGCAACAAAGTTTAGCACTCTTCTTCAAGAAAAAAATGTTGATACCACAGAGACCTATGTTACTCACGTCGTGGAACTCATTAAGGAAAGGGCTGTGTTTGTAGAAGATCTATGGACCCTAGGTGCATTCTTCTTTCAAGCACCCACCCAGTTTGATCAAAAAGCGGTTAAAAAAGCTTGGAAGGAAGATACCGCACAGATTATGGAGGAAGTTAAAATTATACTTCTCAACATAGATAACTTTACAACAATTGAAGTTCAAACTGCATTAAAAGCTTGGATTGTAGAAAAAGGGTTAGGTTTCGGAAAAGTTATGCAACCCTTTAGACTATCACTTGTAGGTGCAATGCAAGGGCCAGATGTATTTGAAATTGCCACCTCTCTGGGAAAAAAGGAAACATTAGAACGTATTGATTTTGCTATTACAGAACTTGGCTAAATTATACTCTATGTCATAAAAAATAATAAAGGGTAAAGAATTATTAATTCTTTACCCTTTATTATTTTTTGGTTATTGGTTTTATAAATAAAATACAATTCCTCCCATAATCATAGACTGCGTTCCTTTAAAATTTCTGGCCGCATTATCTACATCGAGTAAACCTTGATCATTTAGATTGGCAAAGAGGTTTGTAAAACCGTATTGATATTGCACCATAAGACGGACGTGTTCAAATCCTCCAGTGACACCTAATATTAATAAACCATTAATTCTAGATATTTCTTGGATATCCTCTGCAGTGAGGGCCGTGTAACCAGTGACAATATTGGTTTTTTGACCATTTTGCTGCACCTTCATCTTACCATTTACTTGTAAGGCGGGTCCAAAATCTAAAGCGAGATGCTTTTCAATAATATTATAACTTGCAAGAAGATGGAGTTGTATACCTATCATATCAAATCGCGTATCCTCTTCTTGTATCTCTCCTAAAGGTCTAGTCTGGATATTTACAGTAGAACTTAAAAAATCAAGTCCATACACGATACCAAAATCATTATAAAGTCTACCACGGGTAGTTAGACCTCCTAGAAAGCTAGTTTCTCCTTCCAATTCAAAGTCTGTTGTACTTATATCTATCAGGCCTATTTTCCCTTGAAGTCCTGCTCTATTATAATTCCCATCTCCATAATACCCTTGAGCCGTAAGTGAGGCTCCTGCAAAGAATAAACAGATTATTAGACTAAAATACTTCATAAGTCGAGCGTTTTCAATCACAATTGACGTGATTGGTCCTTCGAATATAAAATAAGTTTTACTGTCTTTAGAAACTTTTAGCCGAAGTGTTACATTTTATCGATAATGGCTACTTATCTTTAAGATGTTCGGTAATAAACGGACACATAACCTTAAAATACCATCATTATGAGTCAAGTTATTATACCCATTATAGTTGTCTTAGGTATCTTGATACTTCTATCAGGAATATTTGTTGTAAAACAGCAAACTGCGGCAATTATAGAGCGTTTTGGAAAATTTATCGGTGTACGCAACTCTGGGCTTCAATTTAAAATTCCCATTTTTGATAAGATCGCTGGACGTATAAATTTAAAAATACAACAATTAGATGTTGTCGTAGAAACTAAAACCAAAGACGACGTATTTGTACGACTTAAAATATCTGTACAGTTTCAAGTTGTTAAAACCAATGTTTATGATGCGTTTTATAAGCTAGAAAACCCGCAAGATCAAATTACATCGTACGTGTTTGACGTTGTACGTGCAGAAGTACCTAAAATGAAGCTAGATGATGTATTTGAAAGAAAAGATGATATTGCTATCGCCGTAAAGCGAGAACTTAACGAAGCTATGTCTAGTTACGGATTTGACATAATAAAAACACTTGTAACAGATATAGATCCAGATTTACAGGTAAAGGCTGCTATGAATAGAATTAACGCCGCAGAGCGCGAGAAAGTAGCTGCAGAGTTTGAAGCAGAGGCAGATCGTATTAAAATAGTTGCAAAAGCCCGAGCAGAGGCAGAGTCTAAACGTCTTCAAGGTCAAGGTATAGCAGACCAGCGCCGTGAGATTGCTAGAGGTCTAGAAGAATCTGTAGATGTGCTTAATAATGTAGGGATTAATTCGCAAGAAGCTTCTGCACTTATTGTAGTTACGCAACATTACGATACACTACAATCCATTGGTGAAGAAACTAATTCTAACCTTATATTACTTCCTAATTCACCTCAAGCGGGAAGTAATATGCTTAATGAGATGATTGCTTCTTTTGTAGCTTCTAATCAAATAGGCGAACAAATGAAGAAAACTAATGAAGCTAAGGGTATTGTAAATAAGAAAAATAAGAATGCCCTTGAAGATTAATCTTATTCTGTCAAAAAAAAAGCTCCGAAGTATGATTTACTTCGGAGCTTTTAATTTAGGAGTATTCAAATATTAAATCTTTTTTTTGGTGTTTCCATCAACTTCTTTAACACGCTTGTAACCAAATACAACGCTTAGGAGTTTTGCTACTATGGCTTTCTGTAATAAAGAACTCACAATAGAGCCTAAGGAAGAAACTGGTGAAAATCCTGAACTTACTCCATTTTTTGCACCATTGAGATTGAGTCTTAACTCCTCTTCGCTTATCTGCTTCTTCAATTTCAAGATTTTTAGATCGTGCTCTATTTGATCGAAGTTATTGTATATCCTCATTGATAGTTGGTTTTACTAATGAAACGTCTGATGCCTCTTTGATAGAATCATCGCTAAAAGCCATCTTGCTATACTTTTCTAAAAGATACTTCTCCAATGGTTTTTTTGCAAATGCAAATACTAATAT
>CAWUIT010000098.1:0-9663 GCA_963922345.1 uncultured Dokdonia sp.
AGAATAACTAAGCATTACAGTGGCACTCCAGACTATAGGAAATCTATATCTGGTAAATACGCAAAGAATTAATGGGGTTGCAACATACCAGGGGTGTACCGTAGTGGAGAGTAAAAAATAGAAAAAAGTGCCCAGCATCATAGCCGTAATCACTTTTTGTAATGTCCTATTATTTCTCAAAAAAGTAAGTAGTAAGATCAGTACCACTACAATTTTAGGTAATTCTGGACCCACATCTGCAATAATATTCCACCCGATGGTTTGGAAACCAATGTATCTTATGATGTAGTAAATACTTGCATTAAATTCAAATTTCTGAAACCAGAGTGCAATAGACGCCGCAAAGTTTTCGGTAAATGAGCCTGTGACAAAAGGTAAAAATGAAAGTAAAACAACTCCCAAAATGATAAGATAGTAATAAACGAGATGGGGTAGATTTTTTGCAATTTCGCGAAAGCGAACTTTCCAAGGATATGAACTTCTAAAATGCGTTGTTTTTATACCTCCTTTTGTCAAAAAGTATTGCATAAAAAATGGTAGAAATAGCAATGGCAATAGCTTAGTTGATATGGATAATGCTAGTACAATAGCACTAAGAATCCATCTACCTTTAGAAAGCAAGTATAGGGACCAGACTACAAAAAAGAGCATGACAGATTCGAAGTGTAAATTGCCCGCCATCTCAATGATAATAAAAGGATTTAAAATATACCAGAATATATGATAAGGTGAGAAATCTAGACGTTCAAGAAGCTTTTTACCTATGATTAGAATACCAATATCTGCAAGTATTATGTGCAACCTTAAGACAATGGCAGCACTTAAAATGCTCGTGTTATCAATTAATGCAGCGATAGCAAAAATGAATTGATTAATAGGAGGGTAATTTGTGTAATGACTAGCATTGAGTGACCCCATACCCTTATACAATTCTAAAGCTTGTGGCACTATGGATATATTATCTCCATCTATATACTGTTGTGGTGTAATGAGGTAGGGATTTATGCCTTGAATAAGTAATCTACCATCCCAAATAAAGCGATAGAAATCTTGTGAAAGGTTAGGTAGCGTAGGTAGAAATACAAGTCTACTAACTATTGCTACAATTGCCAGAAACAAAAAGTGATGCTGCGATCTCTGTACTAAAAAATAGAAAGCTATAAAAAGTCCTGCAAATAGTGCAATGAGTACTATAAAATCTGATCGCTCTAGATGAAACGCAAAGAGATAGTAAAGTACTAAGGATATAACGGCAAGGAAAATGCGCATCTTTTGATATTTCAAAAGATCAAGAATCACGCTTTGGACGTTAATGATTTAAAGAACACGAAGCCAAATCCCATAAATAGCATAAGGTGAAATGGGAATAAACCAAAGTCACCACCTTGATCTCCCACCACAAACGCAGAGTACATTCCAAAACCAAAATAGATCATAAGCAACCCTTCAAAAATCACGTTTATAGAAATATTCTTTCGAAGGTATTTGTTGCCTTTCCAAGAATCTTTGAGAGTGCTTATATTAAATTTTGGGGTTCGCACAAACTCACTTCGCTTGCCTATATGACCTTCAATTACAGCAATAGAATTGTGTAACGAAAACCCCATAGCAATACTAAAGAATGTAAAGAACATCCCAATATATTTTACAAACTGCTTGAAACCTCCTCCATAGATACTTTTAAACATAAACCAATAGCAAATAAAGAAGATGACGCTACTTATTACAAAAAATGACATCACATAAAAGTAAGGTTTCAAGTGAGAATACTCATTTTTTATATAAAGCATAGGGATACTCAGTACCGCAACAATAAGAACATTTAAGAACATGGTACTATTTAATAAATGTAATAAGCCGTGCAGTTTAGTTTTGGGAGAAATTTCTTTACTGGTAACTACCTTTCTAGACATTTTTTGAAAGTTCTCTGCTCCTCCTTTGTTCCATCTAAATTGCTGTGAGCGTGCAGCACTTAGAACGACTGGAAGCTCTGCCGGCGTTTCAACATCTTCTAGGTATTTAAATTTCCAATTTTTGAGTTGGGCGCGATAGCTCAAATCAAGATCCTCTGTAAGGGTGTCACCTTCCCAGTTTCCAGCATCTTCAATGCACTGCTTGCGCCACAATCCAGCGGTACCATTAAAATTAATAAAATGTCCTTTGCTATTGCGACCTACTTGCTCTAGTGTAAAATGAGCATCAAGAGCAAAAGCCTGTACGCGGGTAAGTAAAGAGTACTCTCTGTTAATATGACTCCATCTAGTCTGTACAACCCCGATATTACGGTCTTTAAAGTAGGGTACTGTCCTCTTGAGCCAATTTGACTCTGGGAGAAAATCTGCATCAAAGATGGCAATAAACTCCCCTTTTGCAACCTTTAAACCTTCTCTCAAGGCCCCAGCTTTAAAACCAGATCTGTCAACTCTTGTAATGTGTTTAATATCTAAACCTCTACTACGTAAGCGCTCAATATGTTCTTTTGTCGTGGTTAATGACTCATCTGTACTATCATCTAGCACTTGTATTTCTAGCTTATTTGAGGGGTAGTCAAGCAAGGCAATGTTGTCTAGCAAGCGTTCCATCACATAGAGTTCATTGTATACAGGTAGTTGTATGGTGACCAATGGGATTTGATCAGGATCTTTAAAATTAAACTTTGGAGCGTCATCTTTTTTACGCTGTGCTCGCAGGTAATTAAATAACAAATTGAGTTGGGAGAGACTATACGCAAATATGATAATAAGCGATAGTGTGTAAATGACAATTATGGTGATCTCAAGTATCATTTTTTGAAACTGTATTTAAAGATCCATCCTAAAATTTTTACCCCTGCCATAACTGCCCCTTTAAGTGTTCCAGAAACTTTTGACACTCCAATTCGGTTTCTATAGGTTACAGGTACCTCTGTATAACTAAGCCCTTTTTTAAGTGCTTTTAATTGCATTTCGACCGTCCAGCCGTATGTTTTGTCTTCCATCTCTAGGTCTAGTAGACTTTGATATTTTATGGCTCTAAAAGGGCCTAAATCAGTAAACTTTGCTCCAAAAAGAAGTGTCATTAATGTAGTGGCTAGCCAGTTTCCAAAAATTTGTGGTGTTGTCATAGATCCGCTTTCGCGAAAGCGTTTATCTCGAGCCCCTATAACTAAGTCATAATTTTGATTAATGATGGGTGCAATAATCTTAGTAAGTTCCTCTGGATAATCACTATAGTCGCCATCCAAAAATACAACGATCTCTGGTTTATGGGGCTGAGCAGCTATATAACTCATACCCTTGAGGCACGCAAATCCATAACCTTTTTGAGGTTCTGAAAGTACAGTGGCACCTTGACTAATTGCCACTTGCGCAGTATTGTCTGTAGAACCATTGTTTACCACGATCACTTCATTAACAATGTTCGGAATATCTTGTAAAACGTGGGCAATGGAATCTTGCTCGTTATAAGCCGGAATGATTACCGTGATGAGGGATTTCATAATTTAGTACAGTGATACATCTGGATTGTCCTGCTTGAAAGCGCGTAAAGTAGTCCAAGCATTAACAAACTTATCGCTCACATATTTTTCTACTTTAATGAGCTTTTTATTTTTATAAACCAGACAGAATCCCTGCTTTAGATTTTCTTGGTATTGGATTTTTCTCATTTCCTGCTGCGCAAGATCGTAAAAAATCCACCAATTTTGGGCGATTCCATCTTCATAATGTCCTTCTTTTATAAGATGACCCTTTGTGTTATAGAAGTGCCAGTAATTTGTTTTGGTGCCATGAGCATAATGCCCTTCAGCCTTTAAAGTGCCATTGGGATGGTAAAACTTCCAGTATTTGGACTTTTCATTATTAAGTAACCAGCCTTCAGATTTGAGAATACCCTGAGTGTGATACTCCTTTACATATACTCCAGAAGGGTGAGTCCCTAATGTAGATAATACTACGAGTAGTAAAGAAATTGTGATCTTCATAATGGGTTAGACGTATAATTTCTCAATGACTAACAGAGAACCTTTATTTTTATATAAAATACTTTCGATGAAACTAAGTTTTTGGGAGCAGCAATCGTGGCTCAGCAATGTAGATTATACAATAATTGGTAGTGGTATTGTAGGATTGACCTGTGCGCTGCATTTGCGTAAAAAGTACCCAGATTCAAAAATCCTTATTCTAGAAAAAGGAATACTCCCTAACGGTGCGAGTACAAAAAATGCAGGTTTTGCGTGTTTTGGCAGTATTTCTGAAATCATAGCAGATCTTAAAACTCATACCAAAGCCGAAGTTCTTGATCTTGTAAGACAACGTTATGAGGGGCTACTTGAACTCCGAGAGCTAGTTGATGATCGTAAGATGAGTTATCAAAACCTAGGAGGTTATGAACTTTTTACACAAGAGAGTACAGCGCTTTATGAGCATTGTGTCGAGGCTCTTCCCGAGATTAATGCACTATTACATCCTATATTTAAAACAGATGTCTACCAAGTACAGAACAATCCGTTTCAATTTGAAAAAATACAGCCACAAGTTATTTTCAATAAACTGGAAGGACAGATTCATACAGGCGCTATGATGCAAAGCTTACTAAGAAAGGTTTATGAAAACGGCATACTCATTTTAAATAGCATAGAAGTGCAATCTTTTCAAGAGCAAGAGAATCGTGTGGAAATCTTTACGGATCAGTTTCAATTTCATTCTAAAAATGTAATATTGGCTACCAATGGATTTTCTGCACAATTAGGCATTGCTGTGGTGAAACCTGCGCGCGCTCAGGTACTTATTACAGAACCTATTGATAATTTAAAGATAAAGGGTACTTTCCATCTTGATGAAGGGTATTATTATTTTAGAAACATCGACAATCGTATCCTATTAGGTGGAGGAAGAAATCTTGATTTTAAAACAGAGGAGACTACCATTATGACCGAGACATCACTTATTCAAAATAGACTAGATCAATTGCTTAAGGAGGTAATACTACCTGATACAGAGGTTCGAGTTGCTCAAAGATGGAGTGGTATTATGGGGGTAGGCGTTCAAAAAAAACCTATAGTAAAAAAGCTATCTGAGCGTATAGCCTTAGGAGTTAGATTAGGTGGGATGGGTATCGCAATAGGAAGTTCTGTTGGAAAAAAACTTTCTAAAATCATTTAAGTAAATAAATTTTGTAACCTTTTAAACCAGCTTACGTATAACGATATTTAATAGTTGTTGAGCTTATTAATTTATGAATCATCTTACCATCAAGGAAGTGCTTTTGTCAAAATGTAATAATTGGATTGCAAACCGTCGTCACAAGGTAGAAGCTGTTATTGCAGATATTATGGAATCTCTTGAAGATGAGACAAAAAGCTCTGCAGGAGATAAACATGAGACGGGGAGGGCTATGTTGCAAATAGACCGTGAGCAAGCTGGCGAGCAGTTACGGGAGATCCAGAAGATCGAAGAGGTACTTAACAAGGTTGATATTAAGATCAAAGGTGACTATGTGCGTTTAGGTAGTGTGGTTCATACAAATACAACGCGATTTTTTATAGCAGTTTCGGCCGGAGAAATCAAAATAGACAATAAACCGTTTTATGCTATAGCACTATCCTCGCCTATGGGGCAGTTACTTTTAGGTAAGAAAAAAGGAGACGTGGTACGCTTTCGCGAAAGCGAACTAACCATTACCTCAATCTACTAGGGTTAAAAATACCGTATCGTTTTCTAGAATCTCTTCTTGAGAGTTGAATAGTATTTCTACTCCCATATGTGTGCCGATAATAAGGTAATAATTGCCCATATAGTAGCACGCGGTTACCACGGTTTTTATTCCAGTTTGAGAGATCAAGAGTTGATGTGGATAGAGAAGTATAGTTTCTTGCTCCTGAGCTTTGCTGTCAAACCAAAATAAAGGCAGTTCATTTATATCATTAAAAAGAGATCCCACATAATATGATGGCGGACTATTATAGATCGATTGCGTATTATCTTGAACTATAATCTTTCCATCTCTCATCACGATGGTTTGATCTGTATAAGATAGTACGTCTGTACTATCGTGAGTAGCTACGAGACAGGTTATATTCTGTTTTTTGAGATAGGAAAATATATTGCGCCTTAACTTATTTTTTCTAAAATTATCTATGTGTGAGAATGGCTCATCGAGAAGGAGCAATTCGGGTTCTTTTGCAAGGGTTTGCGCTAGCGCCACCCGTTGCTTTTGTCCTCCAGAAAGGGTTTTTACTTTGACTTTAGCATATGCTGTCATTTCTACCACTTCAAGGAGCTCATTGGTACGTTGCTGGCTAAAGCGTGGTTTGAGTCTACTTAGAAATTTTTTTACATTTTCTTCTACCGTTGTAAAAGGCATGAGGTCAAAATCTTGAGACAGATATTTTATAAAAGGCATTCCTGGTACAAGATTTTCTTCTGGACCTGTAACTTGTGTTGTGTTCCAGAAAATTGTTCCACTGTCTAAGTCATATAGGCCGTAAATCATTTGTAAAAGAGTGGTTTTTCCACAACCGCTTTCACCTATTATGGCCACAGCAGATCCTTTATTAATTTCAGCCGTCAGAGGTCCGATTACAAATCTGTTGGATATCTTTAAAGAGGCTTTTTTCAATTCTAGCATAGCTGTACAAAAATAGGAATCGCTCACTTACTTCTCATATCTTCTACAATCTTTAAGGATAACTTATATTTGTAAACCTTAAATGCTATGAAATTGTATCCCCTATTTTTTGAACCTATTCTTAAATATCGCCTTTGGGGTGGCAATAAGTTGCGGACAGAGTTAAATAAAGATTTTGAAGGCGGCCACATAGGTGAATCTTGGGAGATTTCTAATGTTGACAATAGTAAGACGAGGGTTAAAAATGGTCACCTCGCAGGAAAAACGCTCACAGATCTTATTGAGCTATATGGATCAGATCTCTTAGGAGCTTCAGTTTTGGAGCGTTTTGGGAAAGAGTTTCCTTTACTCATTAAATTTTTGGATGCAAATAAACCACTATCTATACAGGTTCACCCTAACGATGAAATTGCAAAAAGGCGCCATAATGCTTCTGGAAAAAACGAGATGTGGTACATCATGCAAGCCGAACAAGATGCAGAAATTATTGTAGGTTTTAAAGAAGACTCCTCAAAAGAAGCATTCAGTAAGGCCATCGAAAAAGGGGAGCTCTTAGAGCTACTCAATAAAGAAAAAGTCTCTGAGGGAGATCTATATCATATCCCTGCAGGACGTATCCACGCAATAGGTGCTGGTGTACTTCTGGCAGAAATACAACAGACGTCTGACGTGACATATCGAGTCTATGATTACAATCGCATAGATAGTCGTACTGGAGTCACGAGAGAATTGCATCAAGAACAAGCTATAGAGGTGCTTGATTACAAAGGATATCCAGACTATAGAATGCCTTATCAAATTGCGCAAAATAATAGTACCCCGCTATTAGAAACCCCTTTTTTTAAAACGCGCTTACTTCAGGTTGAAGGCCTGGTGGTTCGTGATTATTCACATAACGATTCGTTTACAATTTTAATGTGTGTAGAGGGAGAGGTAGATTTTATCTATGCAGACCAGCAATACCATTTTTCTAAAGGTCAAACACTTTTACTACCAGCCATAATAGATCAGATCAATTTTCAAGGAACCTTGGCTAAAATCCTCGAGGTAAGTGTTTAATATGTATAAATAAGTCTATTTAGATTTGTACTTCTACTATGAAAACAGAGTGCTTTGAGTTAAAAAAGTGTGAACTTCAAGAGTTTACTTGAAGTACCTAGTACTTTTACAAAAACCTCTTTCACGTGCTTCGATTACTCCTATTCATTTTAATTTTAGTTGCTCTTGATATCTATGCGTATCAGGCTTTTCGATTTATGATCAAAAGTCGTTGGGAAACTGTTCTGTATTTTTTTATAACAGTATTCATTATTGGAGGAATGATCTACCAATTTTCTGCTGGTGGACGTCGTAATCTAAGTGCAACTACACAGTTTTTTATAGTTTCATTTATTATACTAATTGTCTGTAAAATTGTGGTGATCGCCATAATGCTAGGAGAAGATATTTTTAGATTAGCAAAAGGTGGGGTAAATATGATCGGTTCTGATGTTCCAGAGCAAACAATACCCTCTAGAAGAAAGTTTGTGAGCCAGGTAGCACTTGGACTCGCAGCTATACCTTTTGCAAGCATATTATATGGTGTAATAAAGGGCAGATACAATTACAAGGTCTTAAACTATACATTAAAATTTGATGATCTTCCAGATGCATTTGATGGCTATAGAATTACTCAAATAAGTGATATCCATAGTGGGAGCTTTGACAATAAGGAAAAGGTAAACTATGCCGTAGATCTTATCAATGAGCAATCTAGTGATGCTATATTATTTACAGGGGATATGGTAAATAACTTAGCTAGCGAGATGGAACCTTGGAAAGATACATTCAGTCGTTTAGAAGCTCGAGATGGTAAGTTTTCTGTCTTAGGGAATCACGATTATGGAGACTATGTAGAGTGGCCTTCCAGCGACGCAAAGAAAGAAAATTTACAGCGTCTTAAAGATATTCAACGCGAGATGAATTTTAAACTGTTACTTAATGAGCATCATTATATAGAGCGAGATGGGCAGCGACTGGCGGTAGTAGGGGTAGAGAATTGGGGAGAAGGAGGTTTTAAAAAAGCTGGAGATTTAAATAAAGCTATTCAAGGTCTTGCACAAGATGACTTTAAAATATTAATGAGTCACGATCCATCTCACTGGCAGTATGAGGTTAAAGATCATCCAGAGCACTTTCACCTCACGTTAAGTGGTCACACTCACGGGATGCAGTTCGGGATTGAGATTCCAGGATGGTTCAAGTGGAGCCCTGTAAAATATCGTTATAAATATTGGGCAGGTATTTATGAAGAGGCAAAACAATATATCAATGTAAATCGAGGCTTTGGCTATCTTGCATTTCCTGGGAGAGTAGGAATCTGGCCTGAAATAACGGTTATAACACTTGAGAAAGGGACTACAGCTGTCTAATTATAAGAAAATGCTATCTTTACGTAGTACGTAACCCCATAATAGTTAATTAAAACCTTAGGGTATGTCAAAATTTGGAGAACTTATCGACCTCAATATTCCAGTCTTACTGGACTTCTATACAGAGTGGAACCAAGATTCTGTCTCTATGCATCCGGTGCTAAGAGATGTAGCTGCTGCAGTAGGTGATAAAGGAAAAGTCATTAAGATTGATGTAGATAAAAATAATGAGCTTGCAGAAGCATTGCGTATTAAAGCTTTACCCACTCTTATAATTTACAAAAATGGCGAGATGATCTGGAGGCAAAGTGGCGAGCTAGATGCAAGAACTATTATTGGTATTATGCAAGAATACGCAAGTTAATAGTACTTATAATTTTTCAAAATTGAATCCATTTTCGTCAAAGAACTGTATTGCTTTTGGCAAGGTGTACTTCAAATTTTTATAAGCCTTTACACTGTCGTGAAAAACGATAATATCGCCATCACGGGCTTTACCTATTACATTTCTTAAGCATTGTTCTGGAGTCACTTGATTATCCCAGTCATAGGCAATACTAGTATACATAATGATTTGATATCCTAACTTTTCAAGAAGCTTGGCTTGAGATCTTTTAATTCTTCCATAGGGCGGTCTAAATAAAGT